>NZ_JAMYUS010000001.1:0-165000 GCF_040323255.1 Mesorhizobium sp. M0052
TCCGGCATGCGCAGACGGTCGGCGCGAATGGCATGGTCTGCGGTGGTGAAGTCGGCATTGGCGACGATCAGGCCGGCTTCCAGCCGGGCGCGGTTGAGGGCGGCGTAGCCGATGGCGCGGATGCCGCGCAGTTCGCCTGCCGTCATCAGGCGGTCCCAGAGGCTGAGCGCTTTTTCGGCCGGCACGAACAGTTCGTAGCCGAGATCGCCGGTGAAGCCGGTGCGCGAGATGGTTACGGTGCCGCTGTCGTGCGGAAACTCGGCGAGGTCGAATATCTTCAACTTCTCGACGCCGGCGAAACCCGCCTCGCGCAGCACGGCGAAGGAGGTTGGGCCTTGCAGAGCGAGACCAGCGACGTTTTCGGTCTCTTCCTCGACGGTCACTTCGAAACCGATGGCGCTGTCGAGCAGCCAGGGCAGGTGCCGCTCCTGCGAACACAGGCGGAAGCGGGTCGGCGACAGCCGGAACAGCGTGCCGTCATCGAGGACAAAACCTTCGTCGTCGCACCATGCGGTGTAGTGGACGCGGCCGGGTTTCAGCTTGGTGACATCGCGCAGCGTGACGCGATCGAGGAAGGCTTCGGCATCCGGCCCCTCGATGCGGTATTTGGTCATCGGCGAGATGTCGAACAAAGCCGCCTGGCTGCGGATGGCGAAATATTCGAGTTCCTCGTCCCACAGCGAATGCGGCGCGCGATAGCCGGCCCAATTGTACCAGTCCTGAGTTTTGGCCACCGCATCGATGCGCGGCTGGAACGGCGTGCCGAGACGCAAGGTGCGGAAATGGCCCTGCGCTGTGGTGCGGGCGGCGTTGTTGACCGGACTCGTCATGACGGCATTCCTTCGCCGTAGAGTGCGGCGTTGACTGGCTGAAACATCCGATCATCCCTTCATCGCTATGATGCGCCGCGCCGCATTAAAACCGGGAGCACCCGAAACGCCGCCGCCTGGATGCGAACCGGCGCCGGCCAGGAACAGCCCCTCGATCGGCGTGTCGTAGCCCGACCAGCCCGAGACGGGCCGCGACATCAGCATCTGGTCGGCCTGCAATTCGCCGTGGTGCCAATGGCCGCCCGGCATCCGGTAGTTGGCTTCGATACCGGCTGGCGTCAAAAGCTCGGCATGCAGCACGGACTTGCCGATACCGGGGGCGTACGCTTCGAGCTGCGCCATAACAGCCTTGAGGAATTTCGGCTTGCCGGCATCCCAACCCTCTTTCAGCGCGTAAGGCGCGTATTGCACGGTCGCCGACAGCACGCAGGCGCCGCTTGGCGCGAGCGAGGGGTCGGAGAGCGAGGGCAGTGTGATCTCCATCACCGGTTCGGCTGAGAACTCGCCATATTTTGACGGGTTGAAGGCGCGCTCGACATGGTCGGCCGAGGGCGCGATGACCAGACGGCCCTTGTGATTATCGGCGTCGACGCCGGAAAATTGCGGTGGCCGATCGAGCGCCAGATGGAGCTTGGCAGCGTCGCCCTTCATGCGGATATTTTTTACCTTGCGCACGAAACCCGTGTCGATCTCGCGCGGACCGACGAGATCGAGCATGGTCGTCGCCGGGTTGACGGCGGAGACGATCGTTCTGGCGTGCAGCACCTCGCCGCCGTCGAGGGTCACGCCGAGGGCGCGGCCTTTCTCGACGACTATTCTGGCCACGGGCGCTGCCGTGCGGATGGTGACGCCGGCTTTCTCCGCCGCCGCGCGAATGGCGGCAACGACCGCACCCATACCACCTTTCGGCAGCATCTGTGCCCCGGCCGCACCGTCAGTCTCGCCGGCCAGCCGGTAATAGAGGCCAAGCAGCGAGGTCGGCGAACGCGGGCCGAGGTGGCTGCCAAGCGTGGCGTCGAAGGCAAGCAGGCCCTTCAGCCTGAGATCGGCAAGCTGTTCGTCGAGCAGGTCGGCGACGTTCAACAGGAGAACGCGCAGGAAGTCGCGCATGTCTTCCTTGCCGAGCTTTTTCAGCGCCACGGCCGTCTGGCCGAGCGCTGCGGTTTCAAGCAGGGACATGCCACCGAGATCGGGCGGGCGCCGCGACAGGAACGGTTTCAGGATGCCGGCATAGCGCATGAGTTGCGCGCGCAATTCCTTCCAGGCGGACTGCTCGGACGGAGTGGAGCCGGTCAGCACTTCGCCATAGGCGCCATGCAGGACAAGCGGCGGGCCGTCCCTCGCCAAGGCGACCGACGGAATGAAGTCTGCGCGGGTGACCTGCAGCCCGTGTTTCTCCAGCTCCAATATCTTCACCACGTCGGGGTGCAGGCGGTTCAGCACATGCGCGATCGAGGAGACCCGAAAACCTGGCGCAAACTCTTCGGTGCGCGCCGCGCCGCCGACATCGCCGGCCGCTTCCAGCACCAGAACCTTGCGGCCGGCTTTCGCCAGAGTGGCGGCAGCGACAAGGCCGTTATGGCCGCCGCCTATGATGATGGCATCAAATGACGTCATGGGCCGGGCTCATATGGGAGGTCGATTTGGCGAGGTCGCGCAGGATCTCGGCTGCCGCATTGCGGCCGGGTGCGCCCATGACGCCGCCGCCGGGATGTGTCGAGGAGCCGCACATATAGAGCCCGCCGACCGGCGAGCGGTATTGTGCGTAGCCCGGCACCGGGCGGTTGAACAGCAGCTGGTCGAAGGTCAGCTCGCCCTGGAAAATGTTGCCTTCGGTGAGGCCGACCTCGGCTTCGATCTCGCGCGGCGTGCGCACCTCCATATGGACGATGCGGTCGCGGAAGCCTGGCGAGTATTCGGCGATCTGCGCAACTACGCTTTCGGCGAAACCGTCGCGGTCGGCATCGGTCCAGTCCTGGCCCTTCACCTTGGGCGGTGCGTACTGCACGAAGCAGCTCATGAAATGCTTGCCCGGCGGCGCCATGGTCGGGTCGAGCGTCGTTGGGATGACCATGTCGAGGAATGGGTCGGCCGACCAGCGACCGGCCTTCCAGTCGTCATAGGCGCGCTCCATGCGCTCCATGGAATCGGTGAAATGCATGTCGCCGCGATAAACGGGTGAATCCTTCGGCAGTGCCGGGAATTCCGGCAGAGAATCCAGCGCGATGTTGACCTTGCCGGAGGAGCCGCGGATCTTGAAGTTCCTGACCCGCCGCAGGAAAATGTCGGGCAGTTCCTTCTCCTCGACCAGTTTCAGGAATGTGCGTTTGACGTCGGCGTTGGAGACGACGAGCTTGCCGTAGACCTCCTCGCCGCCGGCCAGCACCACGCCCTTGGCCTTGCCTCGGCTCACCAGCACATGGTCGACCTCGGCGCCGGTGCGGATAGCGCCGCCGGACGCCTTGAATGAAGCGGCGAGCGCCTTGGTGACGGCGCCCATGCCGCCGCGCGCATAGCCCCAGGCGCCGACCGAGCCGTCGACCTCACCCATATAATGGTGCAGCAGCACGTAGGCTGTGCCGGGCGACATCGGCCCGAGCGCGGTACCGATAATGCCGGACAAAGCGAAGTTCGCCTTGATGACATCGGTCTCAAAATATTCGTCGAGGAATTCCGAGATCGACATGGTCCAGAAGCGCAGCGTCAGCGCCATTTCTTCTGATGACAGGCCGACGAATTTCTTGCCGAGATAGAGAAGCTCTCCGAGGTCGCGCGGCTTGAGACTGGCCGGGTCCGGTGCGGTGCGCATCAGCAGCGGCTGGATGAAACGGCACTGCCGCGTCACGTCGCGCGAATAGCGGTCATAGGCCTCCGCGTCGCGCCTGGAGAAGCGGGCGAATTCGCGCCGGTGCGCATCGTGGTCACGGTAGTTGGCGAGGTAGTCGCCGTCGCGGGTGAACACGGCGCCGCCTTCATAGGAAATAACCTGCAAGCCGAAACGCGGCAGTTCGAGGTCGCGCATGATCTCGGGGCGAAACAGCGAGCAGACATAGGAGCAGTTGGAGTAGAGGAAGCCCGGCGTCAGCTCGCGGCTGGTGGCGGCGCCGCCGACCCAGTCGTTCTTTTCCACCACCAGCACGTCGAGCCCGGCGCGTTGCAAATAGCAGGCGTTGACCAGGCCGTTGTGTCCGCCGCCGATGACGATCGCATCCCAAGCTTTCATTCGCGCCCAGCCTTCATGGTGCTCGACCCTTCATTTTCGCGTGATTTGTCGCCGAATGCGCGGAATTTGGCACGGCAGCGGCCATTCTGTCCAGCCATTCTGAATGAATGTTCAACAAACGATATTGCGTTTTCCTGTTAATACGCTACGCTTTGCCGGCATTCGAACCTGCGCAATTCGGCTGACGGGACTTAAGGTCTCATGATCGAAACGGCAGATGGCGAGCCGGAATATGACGACGCCGCGATCCGCTTCCTCGAGGCGCTGTGGGGCGAGGGCTATCTGTCGCCGGGCGGACCAGACGAGGTCGACCGGGTGGTCGAAGGGCTGTCGCTCAGGGGCAAGACGATCCTCGACATCGGCTGCGGCTCCGGCGGCATCGCGCTGCATCTGGTGGAGCGCCACGGTGCTGCTCATGCCACCGGCTTCGACATCGAGCGGCCGGTGATCGAGGCGGCCAGAAAGCATGCCGCTGCACGAGGGCTTTCAGACCGCGCCAGCTTCGTCCAGGCGCCGCCGGGGCCGCTGCCTTTTGCCGACGCTTCGTTCGATGTCGTCTTCTCCAAGGATGCGCTGGTGCACGTGTCCGACAAGGACGCGCTGTTTGCCGAAATCTTCCGTGTGCTGAAGCCGGACGGCGTCTTTGCCGCCTCCGACTGGCTGATCGGCCATGACGGCGAGCCGTCATCTGAGATGAAGGCCTATGTCGCAGCCGAAGGCCTGTCCTTCGCCATGGCCTCGCCGGCACGCTATGCGCAAGCGATGCGCAGCGCCGGCTTTGCCGATGTCGCCGTCAGAGACCGCAATTCTTGGTATCGCAAGGTCGCGCGCGGCGAGCTGGAAAGGCTGAAAGGCCCGCTCTACGAGACGGCGGCAGTCGCGGTCGGAGCGGCCTATGTCGACAAGAACATCAAGACCTGGGAAGCCATGCAGAAGGTGCTTGACAGTGGCGAGCACCGTCCCACTCATCTTCGCGGGTGGAAGCCGGCTGTGGTGGGATAGCCGGCAATGTGGAGCATGACGGCACCGATGAAAGCTGCAGCGCGCGAAGAGCGATCCTCCGACACGTCTGGAAAAACCGAACCGGAAAAACGCGGCCGCAAGGCGTCGAAGGAGGTCAGGCAACAGCAGCTGATCGAAGCGACCATCGATTCGCTGGCCAAGCGCGGTTATTCGGAAACGACGATGGCCGATGTCGCTGACGGCGCCGGCCTGTCGCGCGGCATCGTCAACTTCCATTTCGAGAGCAAGGAGAAGCTGCTCGTCGCCACGCTTGCCTATATGGCCGACGAATATGCGGCGCATTGGCGCGTCGCGCTGACCAAGGCCGGCGAGGATCCAGCCCGGCAGCTGCGGGCGCTGGTCGCCGCCGATTTCGACCGTTCGATCTGCAACAAGCGCAAGCTCGCGGCGTGGTGCGCGTTCTGGGGCGAGGCCAAGTCGCGGCCGACCTACCAGGCGCTGTGCGGCGCGCGCGACGCGGCCTACCAGAAGATCTTCATCGACCTCTGTGCCACGCTCAAGCAGGGCGGTGGTTACGCCTATGAGCCGCAGGTCATGGCCCTGGCGCTCAGCGCCATGCTGGAGGGCTTGTGGCTGCGGCTGATGATGGGGACCGAGGACGTCACCCGTGAGAGCGCGCTGCAGGCGGCAAACGAATTCCTGTCGGCCGCCTTTCCGAAGCACTACCCGCCGGACAGCGGACGTTGACAACAACCGGCGGATCCAAGCCGGAGCGAACAATCAAAAACAAAGAGGATGGAACAGCATGAAAAGAATAACCCGACGCCTGACACTGACATTGGCGCTGACGGCGACGCTGGCTGGTTCGGCCGCGGCGATTGCGGTCGCCGCCGACAAGGACCTGATCGTGTTCGACTGGTCGGGCTATGAGGACCTGAGCTTCCACCCCAGATATGTCGAGAAGAACGGCGACTCGCCGACCTTCGCCTTCTTCGGCGACGAGGACGAAGCCTTCGAGAAAGTGCGCTCCGGTTTCAAGGCCGATCTTGGCCATCCCTGCTCGCAGAGCGTGACAAAGTGGCGTGAGGCGGGGCTGCTGCAGCCGCTCGACACCTCGAAGATCACCGGCTGGAAGGATCTCAATCCCGGCATCATGGCGATGAAGGATCTGGCCACCACTTCGGACGGCAAGGCCTGGTTCATGCCGTGGGACTGGGGCAACACCCAGCTCACCTACAACTCCGACAAGATCGACGCGAAGGATGTGCAGTCGCTGAAGGCCTTCTCCGATCCCAAGTTCAAGGGGCGGGTCTCAATCGGCGACAATGTCGACGACGCCTATGCGCTGGCCAGCCTTGCCATCGGGCTCAAGGACTGGACCAAGATGACGGACGACCAGTTCAAGCAGGCGTCCGATTTCCTGCGCCAAGTGCACAAGAATGTCCGCTCCTACTGGACCGATACCACCGACGTCGTGCAGTTGCTGAGCGGCGGCGAGGTCGATCTCGCCTGGGCATGGAACGATGCCACGGTACAATCCGTCGCTGCCGGTGTGCCGATCAAGTCCAAGAAGGATACGGACGAAGGCATCTCGACCTGGGTCTGCGGCTACGTGCTGTTCAAGGACGCACCCGGCAATGTCGACAAGGCCTATGACTACCTCAACGCGATCAACGATCCCGAGACCGCCAAGGTGCTGGTCAAGGACTGGGGTTATGGCCAGGCCAACGCCAAGGGCATGGCCGGCGTCGACCCGGCGATCCTGAAAGAAAAGGGCTATGACGACGTGCAGAAATTCGTCGACAAGACCCTGTTCCAATCGCCCGTGCCCTCGTCGCTCAAGCTCAAGATGATCGCCGAATTCGAGAAGATCAAGGCAGGCTACTAAAGCTCTGTCCGGCCTCCTCCGTCTGCCTGTCAGTGCGCCGGGCAGACGGTCTCGCCAAGGCCGCTGAAATTCCGTAACGTCGCCCGGCCGCTTTTCGCGATGAGGAGTTTCGCGCCATGAATTCCATGCTTCGCCGCCTCGCCCTTGCCGCTGCTCTTACAGTCGGCGCCGGCGCCGTGCTTGCTTATGCCGAAGGCGGCGGCGACCTCGTCGTGTTCGACTGGTCAGGCTATGAAGATCCGTTGCTGCACCCCGACTACACCGCCAAATACGGCGCCGAGCCGACCTTTGCTTTCTTCGGCGACGAGGAGGAAGCGTTCCAGAAGATGCGCGCCGGCTTCAAGGCCGACATCGCCCACCCCTGCTCGCAAAGCGTGACCAAGTGGCGCGGGGCCGGCATTCTGCAACCGCTCGACACCTCGCGGATCGCCGGCTGGAAGGATCTCAATCCCGGCATCATGGCGATGAAGGATCTCGCCGTCACCGCCGACGGCAAGGCCTGGTTCATGCCGTTCGACTGGGGCAACACTTCGCTGCTCTACCGCACCGACAAGGTCACGGCGGAGGAAGCGCAGTCGCTGAAGATTTTCGCCGATCCCAAATTCAAGGGCCGCGTCACCATCGGCGACAATGTCGATGACGCCTATGCGCTGGCCAGCCTGGTCATCGGCCTCAAGGACTGGACCAAGATGACCGACGCGCAGTTCCAGGAGGCGTCCGCCTTCCTGCGTGACGTCCACAAGAACATCCGCTTTTACTGGACCGACGACACCGACCTCAACCAGGCCTTTACCGGCAATGAGGTCGACCTCGTCTGGGGCTGGAATGAGACCTTCGTGACGCTCAAGGGCCAAGGCATGCCGATCGCCATGAACCGCGACACCAGGGAAGGCATATCCACCTGGGTGTGCGGCTATGTGCTGATGAAGGATGCGCCGGGCAAGCTCGATCAGGCCTATGATTTCCTCAGTGCGGTCAACGCGCATGCCGTGTCCGATTACTTGGTCAAGACCTTCGGCTACGGCCACGGCAACAGCGCCGGGATGGCCGCGATCGACCATCAGGTGCTGAGCGACCGTGGCTTCGACAATCTCGACAAGTTCTTGGACAAGACGCTGTTCCAGCAGCCGGTGCCGCCTGAGCTCAAGCAGCGCATGGTCACGGAATTCGAGAAGATCAAGGCCGGCTATTGAGCGACAGGACTGAAAGAACCGATGTCGTCATCGTCGGCGCCGGTTTCACCGGCCTGTCGGCTGCGCTTGAGCTGAGAAAGGCCGGCATCGATGTCGTGCTGCTCGAAGCACGCGACCGCGTCGGCGGCAGGGTCGAGGCTATTCGCAACGGGCTTGGCGAGCGCATCGACAGCGGCGGCCAGTTTTTCTGCGAAGACATGCCGGAGGTGACGGCGCTGGCCGCGTCCCGTGGCAAGGCCTTCGTCGAAACCTATGTGAATGGCGATTTCATCACCCATCCGTCGCTGTCGGTCGAAGAGGCCGAACGGACCTATCATGGCGCGATGGCAATCCGCGAGCGGATGAATGCGATCGAGCCGGACGCTCCCTCGATCGCCGGCATGAGCGCTGCCGCCTGGCTCGAACGCCAGCCTGATCCCACTGACGCCAAGACGGCTTTCCGCTCGATGATCGAAGGCCTGTGGTGCCTGGCGATGGACAAGGTGCCGCTGTGGTACCTCATCGACAATGACCGCCGCATCACCAACGAGGTGCCCGAGCTGCAATATTCGCTGCTCGAAACCATGCAGTCGCTGGCCGAGGACATGGCGGGAGATCTCGGCGACAGGGTTTGGCTGAACGAGCCGGTTACGCGCATCGAGCACGGGCCGCAAGGGGTTCGTGCCGTCTCGGCAAGCAGCGCCATCGAAGCGCGAAAAGTGCTGGTCGCGCTGCCGCCGGCGACGGCCGCGAAGCTGGATTTCGCGCCCGCTCTGCCGCCGGCTCTCGCAAAGGCGCTCGGCGTCTGGGAAAGCGGTGCGGTGATCAAGATCCTGGTGCGCTATCCCACGCCGTTCTGGCGCGAGCGCGACCTGTGCGGCATGGTGATGTGGCGCGACCTGCCGGGCCTGTTCGCCTGTGACGCCAGCAAGGATGCGCAACATGCCGCGCTGGTCGTCTTCGTCGGCGGACCACTGGCGTTGCGTTGGCGTCCGCTCGCGGACGCGGCGCTGCGTGCGGAGGTCACGGCAAGGCTCGTTGATGCCCTTGGCCCGGAGGCGGCCGGCATTATCGATTTCAGCCAGCGCGACTGGATCGATGACCGCTGGAGCGGCGGCGCCTACAGCGACCTAATTGTCGATGTGACGGCACGGGATGCCGAGCGCACGATCCGTGCCGGCGCTGCCCCGGTTCATTTAGCATCGTCGGAACTGTCGCCGTCATTCCCGGGCTATGTCGAAGGCGCCATCGTGATGGGGCGGATCGCAGCCAAACAGATCGCGACGGAACTTAAAATTCTTAGTGGAGCATGATCTTATTCCGAAAATCGGTTCCCACTTTTCGGGATCATGCTCAGTCCGCCATCGCCACCAGGGCCTCGGGATCGTAGCCGAGGCGGACCGACGTGCCGACGGGGATATCGTCGGCGCCGAAGTCGTTGGTCTCGGTGACCGACAGTGGCTTTTCCAATCCGGGTATCTCGACGATCAGGTGGGTGATCTCGCCAAAATAGTGGCGTTCGACCACCTTGCCGGCCACTTCGAATTTCGCCGTCGCATTGTCCCACAGCACGCGCAATCGCTCCGGCCTGATGCCCAGAGTGGCGCCGCCGCCATTGCGCATGAAGGCCTTCGGCTTGTCGGTCCTGACGCGGCCGAAGCCCAGCGTGTCGACGACCAGCGAGGCGGCATTCTCCTCTATGATCTGCGCTTTTACGAAATTCATGCCGCCGAGGAAATCGGCGACCTGGCGGTTGACCGGCCGCTGGTAGATTTCCTTGGGCGAGGCGACTTGGGCGATCTTGCCGCCGAACATTACGGCGATGCGGTCGGACATAGCGAGCGCCTCATACTGGTCATGGGTGACCAGCACGAAGGTGATGCCGACCGCCTGCTGCAGGCGGCGCAGTTCGACCTGCATCTGCTCGCGCAATTTCTTGTCGAGAGCCGACAGCGGCTCGTCGAGCAGCAGCACCTTGGGCCGCATCACCAAGGCGCGGGCGAGCGCCACGCGCTGGCGCTGGCCGCCGGAAAGCTCGGTGGCGAGGCGTTTGCCGAGGCCGGTGAGCGACACCTGCGCCAGCCCTTCCTCGACGCGGCGCTTTTCTTCCGTTCCTCCCAGCCTGAGCCGTTTCAGCCCATAGGCGACATTCTGCTCGACATTGAGATGCGGGAAGATGGCATAACTCTGGAATACCATGTTGGTCGGCCGGCGGTTGGCGGGGATGCCTTCCATCGACTGGCCGCCGACCGAGATCGAGCCGCTGGTCGGGTTGTCGAAACCGGCAATCATGCGCAGCAGCGTAGTCTTGCCGCAGCCGGAAGGGCCGAGCAGCGAAAAGAATTCGCCCTCCTTGATGGTCAGCGAGGCGTCGTCGAGCGCCTTGAACGCCCCATAGCTGCGGGTAACGCTGCGGATTTCGATCATTGCTCGGTCGGTTTGGGGTCGATCAGATTGGGCCCGCTCGGACTTATCTTGCTTGGATGGTTCATCCTGAGGCCGTTCGGCCCGGGACTGCTCAGGCATAGAGGCCTCCCTCGCTCTGGGTGCGTCTGGCCGCATGGCGGCGCAGGATCTCGGCAACGGTCATCAAAACGAAAGAGGCAACCAGCAGCAGCGTGCCCAGCGCCAACACACCCGGCAGCTTGGCGGCAAAGCGCAACTGGCCCCAGATATAGATCGGCAGCGTCGTCTCGGTGCCGGTCAGGAAGAAAGCGATGACGAACTCGTCGAGCGAGATGGTGAAGCAGACCAGGAGGCTGGAAATGATCGCCGGCGCCACCATCGGCAGCGTCACCCGCCGGAAGGTGCCGAAGGCACTCTCGCCGAGATCGGCGGAGGCTTCTTCGAGGCTGCGGTCGAAGCCCTCGAAACCGGCGGTCAGCACCGTCATCGAATAGGGAATGCAGATCAGGACATGGCCGAGTACGACGGTGAACAGCGAAAGGCTCAAGCCCAGTTGCAGCATGACCAGCAGCATGGAGATGGCGAGGATGATTTCCGGCAGCACCAGCGGCGCCATGATCAGGCCATTGATTGTGCGGCGGCCGGGATAGCGGTAGCGGGTGATCGAGCGGGCGGCGAGGATGCCGAGCAGCGTCGCCAGCACCGATGCCGAGATACCGACGATCAGGCTGTTCCAGGCGGCGTCAAGCAGCGCCGGCGTCTTCGGCAGGTCTTGGTACCATTTCAGCGTATAGCCGGTGAGAGGAAATTTTGGCGTCGGCGCGGTGTTGATCGAGAAGATCGGCAGGAAGATCACCGGCAGATAGAGAAAGACGACGTAGAGGAAGGCGTAGGCGGACAGCCAGCCGCCGGGAAAAAGGCGCCGCCTCGCTGTCATCGCGCCAGCCTCTGCAGCGCGCGGATGATGAGCACGGTGGCGCCCGCCATCAGCGTCACGACCAGCATGGTGGTCACGGACAGTGCCGCGCCGAGTGGCCAGTTGGAGGCCTTATGGAACTGCGACTCGATGGCATTGGCGATCATCACGCCATCCTTGCCGCCGACCAGCCTTGGGGTGACATAGTCGCCGACGGTGGGGATCATGACGATGAGAGCGGCCGAGATGACGCCCGGCGCCGACAGCGGCAGCGTCACGCGCAGGAAGGAGCGCAGCGGGCCGTCGCCAAGATCGGTGGCAGCCTCGACCAAGGTGCGGTCGACCTTCTCGAGCGAAACGAAGATCGGCAGGATGGCGAAGGCCGCCCAGGCGTGTGTGAGCGTGATGATGACGGCGCTGGAATTGTAGAGTAGCGCGGTCGATGGTTCGTCGATGATGCCGAGGCCCATCAGGCCGGAATTCAGCACGCCATTATAGCCGAGGATGACTTTCCATGACATCACGCGCAGGAGATAGCTGGTCCAGAACGGGATGGTAATCAGGAACAGCCACAGGCTCTTGTGGCGACCGCCATGGAACGAGATGAAATAGGCGATCGGATAGGCGAGGATGACGGTGAAAAAGCTCACCGTCAGCGAAATGTAGAGCGAGCGCCAGAGCAGATCGCGGTAGATCGGCTCGGTCAGCGCGATGCGATAATTCTCCAGCGTGAATGTATGGTCGATGGTGAGGTAGTTCTGCGTCCAGAAGGAGTGGGCGAAGACCACCAGGATCGGCACCAGCAGCAGGATCAAAGCGTAGACCAAGGTCGGGCTGATCAGGGCAAGGCCCTGGACGGACTCGGACTGCAGAAGGGCGTTTCGCCTTGCTCGCGTCATGCGCCGCGTGGGCACCCCTTCGGCAGCTACCGTCATTGCAGCGACCCGGGCGTGATCTCGGTTGCTGGCTCGAACTGTTCCGCCATGATGCTCCCTTCGACCGGGCCGGCTGCCTGTTCCCAATTTTTGCGGAGCGCGCTTTGCTGGCCGTGCTCCAAGCTTGCCGGCTTTCTTTCATCATGAGCGCATCCGTGCATTGAAATCAAGCGCTATTTCTGTAATATTGATTGAACGGACATTCAAAATGGAGTGAAGAAAGCCGGCTTTCCTGCCCTTGGCGCTTCATGTTCTGTCCGGTGAAAATTACGCTCAGACGATGCGAGGCAATGATGGCGGCTGCAAGAGACCTAAGAGCGATGGAAATGGCTGACGGTGACGATGCGGTCGAGCTGGCCAAGCGTCATCTCGTTCAGCCCTGGCCTTATGCCGGCTCGGTCGGCAATGAAGCGCGTGCGCTGATCGGCGAGGGCGATGGCATCTACATCACCGATGTAACAGGCAAGCGACTGATCGACGGGCCGGCCGGCATGTGGTGCATCAATGTCGGCCACCGCCGCGAGGAGCTGGCCAGGGTGATGTACGACCAGGCGATGATGCTGTCCTACAACACGCCCTGGTATACGATGAATGCGCCGTCGGCCGAGCTCGCCAAGCGCCTCGCCGATCATGCGCCGGGCGGTCTCAGCCATACCTTCTTCACCACCGGCGGATCGTCGGCTGTCGAGACGGCGCTGCGCTTCATGCAGTTCTACAACAATGTGCGCGGGCGGCCGGAAAAGAAGCTGATCCTCAGCCGCGGTGGCGCCTATCACGGCTCGACCTATCTGTCGGCCTCGCTCAACGGCCGGCCGCGCGACCGCGACTGGATGGACGGCGCCGACGATCTGGTCGTCAAACTGTCCTCGCCAGACCCGTTCCGGCGGCCGAAAGGCATTGACATCGCCGCCTTCTGCGATTTCCTGGTCGAGCAGTTTCGCGATACGGTCGCCCGCGTCGGCGCAGAGAAGATCGGTGCTTTCGTCGGCGAACCGGTGCAGGCATCCGGCGGCGTCGTCGTGCCGCCGGATGGCTATCTCAAGCGCATTCGCGAAATCTGCAGGGACAACGATATCCTCTATATCTCCGATGAGGTGGTGACCGGCTTCGGGCGGCTCGGCCATGTCTTTGCCTCCGGCGATGGCTTCGGCATCGACCCCGACATGATCACCTTCGCCAAGGGCGTTACATCAGGCTATTTCCCGCTTGGCGGCGTCATCATCTCGGAGCGGCTGCTTCAGGAAATGCGCCGTTCCAACCATCCCGACGCTATGTTCGGCCATGGCCTGACCTATACCAGTCATCCCATCGGCTGCGCGGTGGCGCTGAAGAACCTCGATATCCTGGAAGACAGCGTGCTGGCCCACACGCGCGATGTCGCGCCCTATTTCCAGGCGCAGCTGAGGACGCTGGAGGAACTGCCGCTGGTTGGCGAAGTCCGCGGCATGGGCCTGATGGGCTGCGTCGAGTGCGTAGCCGACCGCGAAAGCAAGGATCCGCTTCAGCTCGACAAGGATGTCGGCAAGCGCATCGACGCGCATTGCCACGAACTCGGCCTCCTGGTCCGGCCGCTGATCAACATGTGCGTGATGTCGCCGCCGCTGATCATCACGCGAGAGCAGATCGACGACATGGTGGCGATCCTGCGCGAAGGCATTTCGCGGACCATGGATGATCTGCGCAAAGAGGGCGTGTGGCAGGGGTGACTGGCAGTTCCGCCCCTACACCTGCGAGCGCATAGCCTCATTGAGGTTCCACATGTCCTTCTCCTCCGGCGCCGTCTCCAAGCCCAGCACCGGGATCTGCTTGCGCAGATGGTCGTGGTGGGTGCGCACACCGTATTCGAGGTCGGAGAGATAAAAACCCTCGAAGGCCTCCGAGATCATGGACTCGTTTGACCAGACGGAAAGCTGCACGTCCTCGTTCATGGTATCGCGGTCGATGCGGTAGGCGAGATAGCGGGCGGCCGCCTGTTCCCTGGTTTCGTCGGGGTAGCGGTAGATGGCGCCGCGCAGCAGCGTCTCGCCGGTCGACAGCGGGAACTCCTGATAGAACTGCACCGATTCCGGCATGATCGACAGCGCGTTGTTGGGGAAGATGCCGTAATAGATCCAGGCCCTGCGCAGATGCTCCGGCAGGTGTGAGGCATCGGGCGTGAGCTTGATGTATTCGCGCACGCTCCAGCGCCGGCCGGCATGCGGATTGTAGGTGGCAAACGAGCGCGACACGCCGTTGATGAACGGCTCATCGAAATAGGTCGAGCCGTAGAGATCCTGCAGCGCCGGATGCGCCATGGCGACGTGGTAGCCTTCATTGTCGACGTCGCGCACCGACTTCCAGTTGACCGGCGTTTTCTGTGTCCAGATGCCCCAGGACGGCACCATCTCGGCCGCATTGTAGTGGGCCATCTCGGCCTCGATCGGCTTCAACAGTTCGGCCACCGAAGGCTGCGGGCCCCCCTTGCGAAAGCGGACAAAGATGAAGCCCATCCATATCTCAAGGTCGAGCGGCATCAGGCCGAATTCGGTCTTGTCGAGCTCGGGGAAGGAGCGCGGCCGGGCGGCGCCGCGCAGCGTGCCGTCGAGATTGTAGACCCAGCCATGGAACGGGCAGACTAGCGCGTTCTTGCAGGTGCCCTGGCTGTCGGCGACGACGCGGCTGCCGCGATGCCGGCACATGTTGTTGAAGGCGCGCAAGACGCCGTCCTTGCCGCGCACGATGAGCGCCCGCTCGCCGACCACGTCCATAGTCAGATAGTCGCCGGCATTCGGCACGTCGCAGACATGGCCGGCGATCTGCCAATGGTTGCGGAAGACGTATTCCTTCTCAAGTTCGAGAAGCGCGTCGGAGTGATAACTCCAGCCCGGCAGACCCCGCCGGTCCCAATCATTGGGGATCGCCACGTCACGGAGATGCGGGTTCATAAAAAAGCTCTTCTTTTATTGAATACTCATTCAATAAAACCATATTTTGCGTTGAAATGCAACGGCTTGTAGAAATCTCAACTTTTCAAGTCGGCACAACAGGGCCGGCTGAAAGCCAGAAAATCCCGGAATATCCGGGCGTTAACCGGGGTCGTGAAATAGCTGTCCGGCATGCGGATTTGGCCGTGCCGAGCTTGCAAACACGGCCCGCTCCGAGACGAAAAATACCTGGCGTCCGCAAATTCGATCCGCAGTGTGAGCTTGTTCATAGTGCGGCCGACAGGAAGCGGGCTTGGTGCGTTCGCGGCCCGCCTGTCGTCAACATTTGATTGCGCGCATGAAACAGCTTCGCAAATGCATCTTGCCGTCGGCACATGACCGGATCTGTCCGGATATGCCCGAATTTCTTGTTTCAAACCTGTTACGCGGGCAAGCCAAGCGCATCATTCGCCCGTTACCAGGCGCGCTTAGGTTCGTTTCATAAGAAAACGAAGGGGGGCAGCAATGCATACGAAAATCGAGATCACCAGCAACGAACGGCGCGCCAAACCGGCACTGCGTCAGCGCGCCAGCGACCATCCGGTTGCGATGTTCTCCATGCTGGGCGCCTGCGCTCTGGCCGTCATGTTCCTGACACCGGCTTCCGGTCCGGCCTTCGCTTCGCTCAACCCGCCGGCCAATGTCGTCCAGGGCGCGCTGACCACCATCAAGACCGCCCGGCTGCCGGAGCCGGAAATCGATTTTGCCTGCCAGGGCCAGGCCTGGGGCGCCGAGAGCGCGGAGTGCCTGCGCGTCATCGCCGCCCAGTCCGGCGTGCACAAGGCGCGTGCCGTCCGCATGATCGCCAACGCAGCGCCGCTGACCACGACACCCAACGTTTTCTGAACGTCCCGAGCGCTTCCTCCCGCGCTCGTTCTTGGCTCCCGCCGCTTCCCTCGGTCGGGAGCCTCTTTTTTAGGGTCTATCGAGATTCGGGTGAGGCCGGCCTGCGCATGGAGGTTCCCTGCGCTTCCGGTGCTCGCGTACTTCAAGTACGCTCCGCTCCGGTTCTCGGGAACCACCATTCTCGACTCGGCCTGACCCGAATCTCGATAGACCCTACGTGGGTGCTTCGAAAACTTAGCCGTCGGCGGCGACCTGGTCGGCTATTGCCGAGAGTACGCCGCGGACGTCCAGCGTCGAGAACGGCTTTTCCAGGATTTGCGGGCGCTGCGGCGCCGGCAAGGCTTCGATCTCGGCCTTGGCGCCGATCAGGTCGCCGGTGACCAGCACGAAGCGTTTGGCCAG
The DNA here is from genome assembly GCF_040323255.1 of Mesorhizobium sp. M0052. Taxonomy (NCBI): domain Bacteria; kingdom Pseudomonadati; phylum Pseudomonadota; class Alphaproteobacteria; order Hyphomicrobiales; family Phyllobacteriaceae; genus Mesorhizobium; species Mesorhizobium sp. M0052. The sequence continues at coordinate 16,545 of NZ_JAMYUS010000001.1, forward strand.
CGCCAGGTTGTCGGCGAGCAATTCGCGGTAGATGGCAATGCCGCTGGTGCCGGGCATGCGCAAGTCGGAAAAGACGATGTCTGGCGGCATGTGGCCGGTCAAGGTCGCCGCCGCCGACGTCCAGGCCGGCACAACCCGCGACTTGATACCCATCAGTTCCAGGATGTCGGAGAGGGAGCCGGCGACGTCGGGTTCGTCGTCGATGATCAGCGCATAGCGCAAGCCGCTGGAACGAGCCGGGCTGTCGCCGGCTGCTGCCGCGCCGCCGGTGATTACCGGCAGCTGGACGACGAAGCGCGCGCCGCGCGGCAGCACCTCCTCGAACCAGATATTGCCGTTGTGGCGCTCGACGATCGATTTCGAGATCGACAGGCCGATGCCGGTGCCGACGCCGACCGGCTTGGTGGTGAAATAGGATTCGAAGATGCGGCTGCGGATCGCCTCGGGAATGCCCGGTCCGTTGTCCTCGACCGAAAACCCGGGGTTGCCGCGATCGCTGCGGAATGTCCGCACCTTGATCAGGCGGTCGCCGCCGATACCGGCCAGAGCGTGTTGGCTGTTGATCAGGAAATTGGCGGCCACCTGCGTGACGTGGTCGGCATCGGCCATCGCCAGCAGCGGGCCGGGCGCGAAATCGGTGTCGATGATGATGCCGCTCGAGCGTGCGCCATAGGCGGTCACTTCGAGTGCCGCGCGGATCACCTGGTTGAGATCGGTCTCGGCCTGCGCCGCCGGATGCAGGCGCACCATCGACAGGAAGCTTTTGACGATGCGGCCGCAGCGCTCGGCAGCGGCGCGCACTTTCTCGGCGCGAACCTTGGTCTGCGGGTCGGTGGCGAATTCATGCAGCAGCGTCGACTGAGCAACGACCACGGCGAGCGGATTGTTGAGCTCGTGCGAAACACCGGCCAGCAGCGAACCCATCGCCGCCATCTTCTCGTTCTGGTGCAGTTTTTCGCGCTGGCGGTTGATCTCTTCTTCGGCGCGCAGCTTATCGCGCAGATCGCGGATCGAACCGAAGATGAGCTGACGGTCGGCCACCCGCATCTCGGTCGCCGTCAATTCGATGGGAAACACCTCGCCGGCCGCATTCTGTGTCACGGTCTCAAGCCGCTGGCCAACCATCGGCGCGCCGCGGCCAGACATGTATTCGGCGCCCGAGACATAGCCCTTGCGGTAATATTCCGGCACCACGGTATCGAGCAGGTCCTTGCCGAGGATGTCGCTGCGCTGATAGCCGAACATCTTTTCGGCGGCCGGATTGAATTCGATGATCGAGCCGGTCTCGTCGATGACGATGATCGCGTCGAGCGACGCCTGCAGCATGGTGCGGCGGATGACTTCGCTGGCATGGGCGTCGGACGGCGAGTGCTCGATGGCGTCGCCGATGGCGAGCGCGATGATGTGCATCGTCGCCTCTTCCTCTTCGGTCCATTCGCGCTCGTTTAGGCAGTCATTGACCGCGAACGTGCCCCACAGATGACCGTGCGCGAACACCGATACCGACAGGAACGACTTGATGTGCTGCTTTTCGAAATCGGCCCTGAGGAACCCGTCGAGATCGCGCGTATGGCCGGCGAAGATTTTGCCTTGCCGCTCGTCCTCTCCAATCCGCTCCAGCAGCGGATCGGTATCGACGATCGACTGCATGATCACCGTCGGCGAAGCCAGTTCGCCGCCGAAGCGAGGATCGATCCAGTAGGCGGCGACCGATTGGGCGAAGCCCTGGCCGGGCAATTCGCGCAGCCTGAACAGGATGCCGCGCTGGCAATTCATGGCGCTGCAGAGCGTTTCGAGGATGGTTTCCATCTCGCGCTGCCAGTCGCCGGCATCGCGCAACCGGCGGACGACTCGCACAGCCGTCATCGCGGCGCTCTGGCGAGCGCCTTGCGGGTCCATACGTGGTGCTGGTTCAGCGGTCATGTCAGCCATCAGTAAAGGGCCGTCGAATTAGGCAGCTATGGAGCATTTCACGAAAAAGGTGAAACGCTCCATGTTTCAATGCAATCCCGAACGGAAAATCGCTACGCACTGTTCCTGGAATTGCTAAAGCGCTTCACCGTTTCACGGAAACGGAGAAGCCTCTATCTCTTTGTTTTCACACAATTCCGGGCGGAAACCGCGTACACTTTTCCTGTAATTGCTCTAGTGCCCGTCACCGGTCGGCAGCGAGAAGATATAGCCTTCGCCGCGCACTGTGCGCAAAAATTTCGGATTGGCCGGATCGGTTTCGATCTTCTTGCGCAGCCGCATGATGCGAATGTCGACGGCGCGCGACGATTCAGGATCCTCGACAAAACCAATCGCCTCGGAGATCGCCGATCGCGTCAACAGCCGGTTGGCGCGGGTCAGGAAAACCTCCAGCACATCGAACTCGCTCTTGGCCATGTCGATGACGGCGCCGTTGGCGCCGGTGACAAGCCTGCCGTCGAGGTCGGCCTGGAACGGGCCGAAGGTCAGGCGGCGGCCGCCATCGGCTTGTGTCTTCGCCGCCTGGGGCGGGCTCGGCTGCGGAACGCGGCGCAGCACGCTGCGCACACGAGCCAGCACCTCACGCAACTCGTAGGGCTTGACGATGTAGTCGTCGGCGCCAAGCTCCAGCCCGACAATGCGGTCGAGTGCGGTGCCGGCGGCCGTGGCATAGATGATGCCGACCGGTATTTGCGAGCGCAGCCAGCGGCCGAGCGACAGTCCGTCCTCGCCCGGCATGGCGATGTCGAGAATGGCCAAATGAAACGATTCCGTCTCCAGCAAGGCGCGCGCCTCGGCCGCGCTTCCGGCCTGGGTCACATCGTAGCCGTTGGCGCCGAGATACTCGGCGACCGCGTCCCGGAGATCGGGCTCGTCCTCGACGATGACAATCCGTGCCCGCACTATGGCCTCGCTCCCGCTTTCAGCGGAAAGTAGATTGGGTATAAACATGATGTCCAGCACTCATATGCGGTTGCGGGGGAACGGGAAGAAAAACATGGCTGCACGATCCGTCATCGCGCTGGTTTCCGTCGCCGATGTGGTGGCCGGCGATCTTGCCGATCATCTCGACCGGCGCGGCCATGACGTGCGCGAGGCGCGGCAGCCCTGGGAAGCTGAATCCCTGCTTTCGGCCGGAGGCATCGATATCGTCATCGTCGGCGACAGCCTCAGCCAGGCGGAGGGGCGGGACCTGCTCAGGCGTTATGGCGGCGGCCAGAGCGCGGACGGGAAGGCGGGGCCGGATTTCATCCTGATCTGCCGGCCGGCCGATCTGGTCGACAAGGTGCTGGCGCTCGAGCTTGGCGCCGCAGATGTCGTCGAAAGTCCGCTCAATGTCAGGGAGCTTGCCGCGCGCATCGGCGGCCTGCTGACGCGGCGCGGCAGGTCCGCCCAGGAACTGATCGTGCTGGAAAATGCCACCGTCGATTTGCGGTCGGCCATCGTCATGCACCGTTCGGGTACGGAAGAACAGCTGTCGCCGGGCCAGGTGGCGCTGCTCAGGCTGTTTCTGGCCAGCCCGCGCAAGGTGCTGACGCGCGACGACATCATTGCGGCGGCGCCCGCCGAAAATGCCGATGCCTTCGACCGCTCGATCGATTCGCGCATCGTGCGGCTGCGCCGCAAGCTCGACACCGAAACCATCACAACTATACGCGGCGCAGGCTACCGGTTCGACCCGCCGACGCAGCGCGCCGACTGAGGGTCGGGAGGCTGGATTGTTCCTCGGCTCGCCCAAAAAAGCTGCGCAATCTCGGGCGCCATGCATAGGCGTCAGCGCACCACCAGAAGCGATGGTCCCGACGGCAATTCGCTGGCGACTACGATTTCGCTGGCGGCATGCGCGCGGTCCTTCAGAAGAACCGTGGCGAGACCGGCAAAGCCGAGCAGGCCTTGTGCATAGAGCAGTACCGAAAGCACGGAGGCTGCAGATTTCGTCTTCATCGGTTGTCCCCAAAATCAGAACCGCGGGTGCTTCAGGATAAACCCGAAGTGCCCGCGTCGCCCACGGAGCCCCCCGTTGCGACGCGGGCCTTCGGTCCTCTCGGCAGCAAGTTGCCGGAGGGGCCGCGCATCCACTTCAACCCGAGGCCGACCCGCCAGAGGGCCCTGAGACGGTTGATGCGCAGACTGGAGACAATCCAGACCAAGGCTATGAACAGCGCGGCATGCAGCGTCGAAATCTCACCCGAATTCATCACCGCCAGTTTCGTCATCGGGGTGCCGGCTACTGTGCCGATGCCGCCGACGACAAATGCGGCGATGCTTATCCTGAAGAGCCAGGACAGGGTTGTCGATTTGATGCTCATTTTTCGTTGGCGCCGGCTGTTCTCGTTGGGATGACTGTGCCGCGAGCCTGTAACCAGATCATGCCGCCCAGGCCGCGCTTTGTTGCAAGTCGGTTTCGAGCGAAGCCAATCTTCTTTCATATGAGGACATCAGCACTTTCGTTTGGGGGGCGGTGCGTGATCGGGAGTGCGCAGCGAAGACGGGAGCACGCTCCTTGTCCACCTTGCTTGTTAACCAGAGGAAACAGATTCGAAACACAAACGAGCCTCAGCGAAGTCAGTCTGAAACATGGCGCAGGGATAAGGCGGCCACCGAATTGACGCCGGCAGGACCGGCAAAGGAGAGCCATCATGTACAAAGCCATTTCCGCCAAACTCATCAACGTCGCCGCCGCCGCTGCCGGCGCCGCGCTTCTGCTTGGCGCTGCCAATAGCACCGCCCATGCCGCGGCAAACCAGATCGTCGCGCGTGTTTCGCTGTCGCAGCAGACCATGGAAGTGCTGGTCGATGGCCGGCCGACTTTCGCCTGGAAGGTCTCGACCGGCGACAGTGCGCATGTCACGCCGACCGGCTCGTTCAAGCCGACCCGCATGCACGAGATGTGGCATTCGAAGAAATACGACAACGCACCGATGCCGCACTCGGTCTTCTTCAGCGGCGGCTACGCCGTGCATGCGACCAACGCCATCAAGCGGCTGGGACGGCCGGCGTCGCATGGCTGCGTGCGGCTGCATCCCGACAATGCCGCCGACTTCTACCAGTTGGTCGAAACCTTCGGCCCGACCAACACCAGCATCGTCATCGTCAAGTAGCAGACTGCGTTTGGAGCGATGGTGCAGCGCAGCCGGACAGGTCATGCCGCACCGCAAGTTCCCGCCTTGGAGCTCCATCGGGGCTCGCGGTAAATCAATCCAGTCAAAAAAGAGGCCGGAAATTTCCGGCCTCTTTTCGTTTGTTCGCTGACGCCGTTCGCGCTCAGTCCGCGTGCACCGGCATCAGCTTCGGGTCTGGCTTTTCGGCGTGGTGCGGCAGGTCCTTGCTGGCGATGAAGGTGTAGAACATCGGCACCACGAACAGGGTGAACATGGTTCCGACCAGGATGCCAGTGAAGATCACGAGGCCCATCGAATAGCGCGCCGCCGCACCAGCACCACTGGACACGATTAGCGGCACGACGCCGAGCGCCATCGCCGCTGTCGTCATCAGGATCGGCCGCAAGCGCACCTTGGCCGAGGCGACGATCGCATCGCGCCGCCTCATGCCATGCAACTCGCGCTGCTGGTTGGCGAACTCGACCAGAAGAATGCCGTGCTTGGTGATCAGACCTATCAGTGTGATCAGGCCGACCTGCGTGTAGATATTGAGCGTTCCAAGCCCCAGATTGAGCGGCACGATGGCGCCAAAGATCGACAGTGGCACCGCCATCATGATGATCAGCGGGTCGCGGAAGCTTTCGAACTGCGCCGCCAGCACCAGATAGATGACGATTACGGCGGCTGCGAACGCGATAAGGATCGTGTTGCCTTGCTCCTTCTCCTGCCGGGACTGGCCGGAATAATCGATGAAGAAGGTATCGGGCAGGCTCTCCTTGGCAAGGTTCTCCAGGGTCTGCAGCCCGTCGCCCGTGGTGACGCCGGGAAGCGGCAGCGCTGATATCGTCGCCGAGTTCAGCTGGTTGAACTGCTCGATCGCGGCCGGCGCGGCGTTGGTCGAAATCTTCACTACCGCTGAAAGCGGCACCATTTCGCCGGTCACGCTACGCACGAAATATTCGCCGAGCTTCTCGGGATTGTCGCGGAATTCCTTCGGCACCTGCGGGATGATGTCGTAGCTGTTGGAATCGCGGTCGAACTGAGCCACTTCGGCGCCGCCGACCAGCAGCGTCAGCGTCTGGCCGATGTCGGCGATCGGCAGGTTGAGAGCCGCCGCGCGGTCGCGGTCGATGGTCACCGTCACCTGCGGAGCGTCAAAGGACATCGAGTTTTGCACGACGATGAAGCGGCCGGAGGCCTGCGCCTTGTTCTTAATCTGCTCGGCCGCCTCGTAGACCTCGGCGGAACCACCGGTCGAGCGCACCACCATGGAGATCGGCAGGCCGCCGCCGGAGCCCGGCAGCGTCGGCGGCGCGAAGACGAAGGCCTCGACGCCGGCCACCTTGCCGAGGCGTCCCTGGATATCGGATTGAAGCTCCTTTGAGTTGCGCTGGCGCTCGGCCCAATCCTTGAAGGCGAAGCCGACAAAGGCGCCGTTGGTGGCGCCGCCAAAGGCAACGGCGGAGAATTGCGCCCTCGTTTCGGGAATGTCCTTCACCAGGCCGAGGATCTGGTTGACGTAGGTCTCGGTGTAGTCCGAGGTCGCGTAGCGCGGTGCCGTCACGATCGACAACAGGAAGCCCTGGTCCTCTTCCGGCGCCAGTTCGCTCGAGGTCTTGGTGAACATGAAGCCGGTGAGCGCAACCAGCGCCACGACCATCAGCAGCGTCACCGGTCGATTTCTCAAGGAGGCGGTTACCGCCCGCTCATAGACATGCTCGACACGGCTGAAGGTTCCGTCGACGACGCGCTGGAAGCGACTGTGCGATCCCGCCTTGAGCAGACGCGCCGCCATCATCGGCGTGATGGTGACGGCTATGAGGCCGGACAGCACCACCGAACCGGCGAGCGTCACCGCGAACTCGCGGAACAGCGCACCGGTCAGGCCGCCGGTGAAGGCCAGCGGCGCGAACACGGCGGCGAGCGTGATGGTCATGGCCACGATGGCGGAGAAAATCTCGCGCATGCCGTTGAAGGCCGCCTGCATCGGCGACATGTGGTCCTCCTCCATGTGGCGATGGATGTTCTCCACCACCACGATAGCGTCGTCGACGACAAGGCCGATGGCCAGCACCATGGCCAGCAGCGACAGAAGGTTGATCGAATAGCCGACCGCAAACAAAAGGAAGCAGACGCCGACCAGCGACAGCGGGATGGTCACGATCGGCATCATCACCGAGCGGAATGAGCCGAGGAACAACAGGATGACCACGACGACGATGGCGACGGCTTCGGCGATGGTCTTGAACACTTCATCGATCGAGGCGCTGATCTGTTCGGTGGAATCGTAGACGATTTCGATGGTCATGCCTTTCGGCAGCGTCTCTTGAATCAAAGGCACGATCTTGTGGATCGCCTCCGCCGTTGTCAGCGGGTTGGCGGCCGGCGTCGGGAAGATGGCGAGGAAGGTGCCGGGCTTGCCATTGAAGCTCACCCTCGTGTCGGTGCTCTCGGCGGCAAGCTCGACTCGCGCCACGTCGCGCAAGCGCACCACCTGGCCGTCCGTCGAGCGCAGCGGAAGCTCGGCAAAGGCCTCAGGCGTCTGCAGCGTCGAGCGAACCGTGATCGAGGAGACGACATATTCGTTCTCGGTGTTGCCGGGCGCCGACAGGAAGTTGGAGTTGTTGATCGCCGCCAGCACCTCGGCGGCGGTGACGCCACGCGCAGCAAGCTTGACCGGGTCGATCCAGACCCGCATCGAATATTCCTCGGCGCCGAAGATCTGCACGTCGGCGACACCTTCGACCGTCGACATGCGGGGCCGCACGACGCGCTCGATATATTCGGTGAGTTGCTCCTTGCTCATGTTCGGATTCTGCATCGAGATGTACATCATCGCGAACTCTTGGCCGGTGCCCTTGACGATGACCGGGTCCTTGGATGCATCCGGCAAGGTGCCGCGTACGCCCTGCACTTTCGACAGGACCTCGGTCAGCGCGACATCCGGATTGGAGCCGAGCTTCATCTGGACGACCACAGTGCTCGAAGACGGCCGGCTGGACGAGGTGACGTAGTCGATGTTCTCGGTCGAGGCGACGGCCCGCGCGATCGGGGCGGAGATAAAGCCCTGGATCAGGTCGGCGCTGGCGCCGGGATAGGCGGTGGTGATGGTGATCGCCGTCTCGTCAACCTTGGGATACTGCCGAATCGACAGGTTGAAGATGCCCTGGAAACCCAGGAGCAGGATCATACAGGCGAGGACGGTGGAGAGGACCGGCCGGCGAATGAAGATGTCGGAAAAGTTCATTGCTGAGCCTGCTGGTTCGCCGACTTGCTGGGGTCAATGGTGTTGTCGACAGCGACGGACATGCCGTTGAAGAGACGGTTTTGGCCGGCGGTGACGACCTCGTCTCCAGCCTTGATGCCCTCGATGATCTCGACCATGCCGTCGTTGCGGCGGCCGGGCTTCACGAACACCTGCGACAGCACGAGCGCCGGCTTTTCCGGTTCTGCCGCGGGCTTCGCGGGGTCGACAGCCGGCTTGTCCGCGGGCTTCGCCGCGGCGTCTTCGGCAGCCGGTTTCGCGTCTGCCGGCTTTGCATCTGCCGCCGGCTTTGCTGCGTCGGCCCCTGCAGCAGGCTTTTCCTCGGGTTTCGCGGCCGGGGCGCCTTCCGCCGGCTTCGCCGGAACGACGACGAAGACGAAGTCGCCATAGAGGCTCGACGTCAATGCCGTCTGCGGCAAGGACAGAATGTTTTTCTCCTGCGGCAGCTCGACGCGAACCTGGACGAACTGGCCGGGCGTCAGCTTGCCGTCAGGGTTGGCGACCTCGCCGCGGACGGACACCAGGCGGCTTGAAGCGTCGATCTTGGGATCGATGCCGCGAATGGAGCCGGCAAACGGCATGTCGGCGCCGCCGCCGGTGCCGCCGAGGCCGAGCCGCACCGTCTGGCCTATCTTGAGCAGCGGCAGCTGCTGTTCGGGTACCGAGAAATCGACCCGCATGGTGTCCAGATCCTGCAAGGTCACCACTGCGTTGCCGGGCGAGAGATATTGGCCGAGGTCGATCTTGGGGATGCCCACGGTGCCGGCGAACGGCGCCGTCAGCTGCTTCTGATCAAGCACGGCCTGCAGCTTGTTGACCTGCGCCGCGGAAGCCGATGCAGCGGCTTGAGCGGTGTCGAGCGTGGCGTCCGTGCCGACGCCGCGCCGTTGCAGTTCCAGCGCGCGTTCGAGTGCCGTCTTGTCGGACACGGACTGCGCCTTGGCCGCGACGAGATCCGCGCGTTCGACGGCATCGTCGAGCTGCAGCAGGACCGAATCGACAGGCACCTTCTGGTTGGCATGGAAAAGGATGTCCTTGACGATGCCGCTGGTCTCGACGGTAAGGTCGACACCGCGCACGGCGCGTACCGTGCCGATCGCCTCGACGCCCGGCGTCCAGTCGGAAGGCTTGACGACAACCGTCGATACGGTCGTCGCCGGCGGCTTCATGGTGGCGAAATACTGTTTGATAGCGTTATCGCGGAACAGGTTGAAGCCGACAACGCCGACGCACACCAAAGCGAGCAGAAGCAGAATTGCGGTGATAGAGATGAAGCGCTTCACGAACTGTCCCCTCGGCCGATGTCCGGCAAAATAGCCGAATAGCGGGACACTTATCGACGCCAGGTCCCGATTACAAATGACGGCGAACTTACTGTACCGTCTGGACGGTCTTGTCAATTCCGCCTAGGCTGGTGCGGGGGAAGGGATCGATGAAGACCCGAAGGGCAAATTCGCGCGACAAGATACTCGCCGCCGCCGCCGATGTCGCACGCGAGGCCGGTCCCGGCAGCCTGTCGCTTGACGCCGTCGCCAGCCGCGCCGGCGTGTCGAAAGGCGGCCTGTTATATAACTTTCCGACCAAGGCCAAACTGATGCAGGGCCTGGTGGAGAATTACCTGCGCGCGTTCGAGCTGGCGCTGGAATCGGGCCGTGTCGCCGGCGCCAGCGGCGAGAGCCTGCTCGCCACCTATATCCGGCTCTCGGCGGATGATTGCGAGGAGCCGAAGCCGACGGCTTCGTGGATATTCTCGGCGATCGCCGAGGATCCGGATTTCCTGACGCCGATAAAAGCCTTCAAGTCGCAGCTGCTGCAGCGGCTGAAGAGCGAGACGCCGGACCTGAAGACGCTGCTGGTCTGCTTTCTGGCCATCGAAGGGCTGCGCAGCATGAACCTCTTCGATTCCGACGTGCTTTCCGCCGACGAACGCCGCTTGCTGGTATCGGCCCTGCTGGAGATTGCGGGATAGCTCAAGGCGTCGGATCGAAGAAGCGATACGGGCCGGGCGGAAAGGACGGTTGGTGAGCGGCATGGCATAGGCACGCATCACGACATCGGCGATTTCAAGCTACAGCCCCCTGATTCGTTGGATCGATGGTTCAGGAATGACTGCGCGAATGCGTGGGCGACTATGTTGCGCCGCACCATAACACTGCCGTGTCAGCCTTGACGTGTCAGCCTTGAGACGGCGCTCGGCGAGGCCGGCAAAGCGCGTTTTAGTGCCGTAACAGCGCCGACATATGGTTATGGCGTTGTCATGTTGCGGCGCACAAACTATGCGTCTTTGTAGTCCCTCCCAACAGTCGCGAGATCTCCATGGGTTCCCTTTCTTCGAAGAATGCGCTCGTCACCGGATCGACCAGCGGCATTGGCCTGGCCATTGCCCGCGCCCTTGCCGCCGAGGGCGCCAACGTCACGATCAACGGCCTTGGCGAAGCCGCGGCGATCGAACAGGAGCGCGCCGGCATCGAGAAGGATTTCGGCGTCCAGTGCCGCTACTCCGGCGCCAACATGATGGACGGCGCAGCGGTGACCGCCATGGTGCGCGAAGCCGAGCAGGCCTTGGGCAGCCTCGACATTCTGGTCAACAATGCCGGGATACAGCATGTCGCGCCAATCGAGGAGTTTCCCGACGACAAGTGGGAAGCCATCATCCGCATCAATCTGCTTGCCGCCTTTTACGCGATCAAGGCCGTGGTGCCCGGCATGAAGGCGCGCAAATGGGGCCGCATCATCAACACCGCGTCGGCGCATGCACTGGTCGCCTCGCCGTTCAAGTCGGCTTACGTCTCGGCCAAGCACGGCATAGCGGGTCTGACCAAGACGGTAGCGCTGGAAGTCGCGCAGGACGGCATCACCGTCAACGCCATCGCGCCCGGCTATGTCTGGACGCCACTGGTCGAAAAACAGATCCCCGACACGATGAAGGCGCGCGGCATGACCGAGGAACAGGTCAAGCACGACGTGCTGCTGGCAGCGCAGCCGACGAAGCAATTCGTCACCGTCGAGGAGCTCGCCGCGCTGACTCTGTTCCTGTGCTCGGACTCGGCCAGGCAGATTACCGGCACGACTTTGCCGATGGATGGCGGCTGGACGGCGCAGTAGGCGCGGTCCCCGAGATCAACTCGCCACCACAGACTGCAGATTGACTCATCCCCCCGGGGAGGATAGTCGACTCGCATGACAGACAATACGCATCGGTCGCATCCCGCTATCGTGAAGCGTCTAAAGCGCGCGCAAGGCCACCTTGCGGCAGTGCTCTCCATGTTCGAAGCTCATCGTTCCTGTGTTGACCTCGCACAGCAACTCCATGCCGTGGAAAGCGCCATAAGCAGCGCCAAGCGCGAACTGATCCACGATCATATCGAACATTGCCTGACCGACACCGCCGAGGGCGGAGCGCACGACTCGCTGACTGAACTCAAGCAGCTGGCCAAGTATCTATGAGCGGTCTCGGCAGGCGCACTCTCGACTGGTTCGGTTTCGGTTCGCATGATCATTCTGGCCACGATCATGACCACCACGGTCCGCATGGCCATACACACGGCGTCATCGATGCAACCATCGCGACGACCGATCGAGGCATCTGGGCTATAAAGTGGTCCTTTGTCATCCTGGCGGTCACCGCAGCAATGCAGATGGTCGTGGTGGTTCTCTCGGGAAGCGTAGCCCTTCTTGCCGACACCATTCACAATATTGGAGACGCAACCACTGCCATTCCCTTGTGGGTCGCCTTTATGCTGGCGAGGCGCAAGCCGTCGTCAACCTTCACCTACGGGCTCGGTCGGGTCGAAGACCTTGCCGGTATCATTATCGTGCTGATCATTCTGTTCAGCGCCATCGTCGCCGGGTACCAGGCTATCGAGCGCCTAATCCATCTGCAGGCAGTGACGCATCTCGGTTGGCTGACGACGGCGGGCATCGTCGGCTTCCTCGGCAATGAGGCCGTCGCGGTGTTTCGCATCCGTGTCGGCAGGGAAATCAACAGCGCGGCGCTCGTCGCTGACGGCTACCATGCCCGCACCGACGGTCTCACGAGCCTTGCCGTGGTCATCGGCGCCATCGGCGTGTGGCTCGGATTTCCGCTGGCCGACCCGATCATCGGGCTTCTCATCACGGTCGCCATTTTCGGTATCGTCTGGCAATCGGCGCGCTCAGTGCTCACCCGTATGCTCGACGGCGTCGAGCCGGGTGTGATGGCCGAAATTCATCATGCTGGCGAGCACGTGCCGGGTGCTCACATCATCGATGCCAAGGCCCGCTGGATCGGCCACAAGTTGCACGCCGACATCGCCATCGCCGCAGACGAAACCTTGCCGCTCTCGGAGGCAAACAAGATCACGGCGGCGCTGGAGAATGAATTGTTCGAACACATGCCGGCCCTCGCCGCTGCCAACATCCGTTTTTCGAGCGAATATGGCGCGCACGAGCATCCACACCCTCACGACCACAATCATGGCGAACACCAAAACCAACACTGACGTGCGCAGAAAACCAACCGCGTCTGCTAGTCTAGGCTGATGCTCCAGACGCTCGTCGAATTCCAGCGCACGATCTACCTGGCGCTCGCCGATCAGATAAAACTGCTCTCGGCTGGCGGTGGCTGGCTGGCGTTCCTTGCCTTTCTGCCGATGGGCGTGCTGTTTGGTGCGGCGCATGCCCTGACGCCTGGACATAGCAAAGCCGTTCTGGCCACGTATCTGGCCGGTTCGGACGCGAAGGTTTCGCGCGGTCTCCTGGTGTCGATAACGCTTTCCTTCACGCATGTGACGATCGCGGTGCTGATCGCGGCGTTCTCGTTACCACTGGTATCGATTGCCTTGGGAAGCGTTGGCCGAGCGCCTCTGCTGGAAGACATCAGCCGTGGGTTGCTTGGCCTGATTGGCGTCTGGATGTTGTGGCGCGCAATGAGCCACGGCCACTATCATAAGCACGAGGGCGAAGCCGTTGGGATCATGGCCGGCCTGATCCCATGCCCGCTGACGCTTTTCGTTATGACCTTCGCGATATCCAGAGGCGTTCCGGTTGCCGGCATTCTGTTCGCAACCACCATGATGATCGGCGTGGCCCTGACGCTGTCCAGCGTGGCGGTACTGTCGATCCTGTTTCGGGAACGGCTGGTGCATTTTTTCGACAGCCGGCCACGCTTGTTCGACATAATATCCAGAAGCATCGAAGGTATCGCCGGCTTCATTCTGGCTGGAGTGGCTGTTTGGCAAATTTCTGCGCGCTGAGGACGTTGAAACGAACAGCTAGGTTATGGATTGACAAGCACGAAGGATCGATCCAGCATCATGGCAAGGGGTTCCTTCGCGACGACCCCGTGAGGCGCCAGCCCAAAGATCGCGTCCAAACTCTCACTTCTGGAGGTGGACGCCATGCCGTCAACAACCGCAATCACCGTAGCGCAACTTTCCCGGATTATCGGCCTGCCCGACGCACCTGTTCTTGTCGATGTCCGCATCGACGAGGACTATGATACCGATCCGCGGCTGCTGCCGGCCTCATGCCGGCGCGATTTCAAGACCGTCTCTACCTGGGCGGCCGAGTTCACCGGAGCTCATGTGATCGTTATTTGCCAGAGAGGGCAGAAGCTTTCGCAAGGCGTCGCTGCATGGCTGCGCCATGACGGTGTCACAGCTGAATCGCTCGAAGGCGGCTTCGAGGCCTGGCTGGCGGCAAAGGGACTTCTGGTCAAGGCCGACAAGATACCGCGCCGCGACGATAAGGGCCGCACGGTCTGGGTGACGCGCGCGCGCCCCAAGGTCGATCGCATCGCCTGCCCCTGGCTGATCCGTCGTTTCATCGATCCTTCGGCGGTGTTCCTGTTCGTCGAACCGGCCGAAGTGCTGGCTGCCGCCGATCGTTTCGCTGCGATCCCCTTCGACATCGACGATGTGTTCTGGAGCCATCGCGGCGAGCGCTGCACCTTCGACACCATGATCGAGGAGTTCGAGTTGCGGTCCGAGGCGCTCGATCGTCTTGCTTTGATCGTGCGTGCAGCCGACACGGCGCGCCTCGATCTCATACCGCAGGCGGCAGGGTTCCTCGCGGCATCGCTCGGCCTGTCACGGATGTTTCGCGACGATCTCGAACAGCTTGAGGCAGGCATGTTGCTCTATGACGCGTTTTTCAGGTGGTGCCGCGATGCCACCGACGAAACCCACAACTGGCCGAGCGGGGGCAAAGCGACATGAACGCTTTTGCCGCCGACGACAGTCCGCTCGCTGCACCAGCCACGCCAACCTTTCGCCAAGCCGCGAAACTGTGGGCCAGGATCGGCCTGCTCTCCTTCGGCGGGCCGGCCGGCCAGATCGCGCTGATGCACAAGGAACTGGTCGAGGAGCGCCGCTGGATCGGCGAGCAGCGCTTTCTGCATGCGCTCAACTACTGCATGCTTTTGCCCGGCCCCGAGGCGCAGCAACTGGCGATCTATATCGGCTGGCTGCTGCACCGAACCGCCGGCGGCCTCGTTGCCGGCATCCTGTTCGTGCTGCCCGGTGCGCTTGTCATGCTGGGCCTCAGCGTCTTCTACGTGCTCTACAACGATGCTCCTTTCATCGAGGCGCTGTTCTTCGGCATCAAGGCGGCGGTGCTGGCCGTTGTCGTCGAGGCGGTCATCCGCATCGGCAAACGGGCGCTCAAGAACCGGGTTATGGTGGCGATCGCGGTGGTCGCCTTCCTTGCCATCTATGTCGTCAGGCTGCCGTTTCCGCTCATCATCCTGTTTGCAGGGCTGACCGGCTGGGTTGGCAGCCGCCTGGCGCCCACGCGTTTTTCCGGAGCCGCTCATGGCAAGGGCAATTTGCCTGATGTCAGGGGCGCCGTCGACCTGATGTTCGAGCGCGGCGAACTCGCCCACACCAAGCCGGCGAAATGGCACGCGCCGCGCACCATTGCGATCTGGCTGCCGATCTGGCTCGGACCGGTCGTGCTGATCCTGGGTCTGACCGGCCCTGCCAGTGTGTGGACGCAGCTTGGCGGCTTCTTCAGCCTGATGGCGGTGGTCACATTCGGCGGCGCCTACGCCGCACTCTCCTATGTCGCGCAGGCAGCCGTGACGTCGTTCGGCTGGCTCGCCCCCGGCGAGATGGTCGATGGCCTCGGTCTTGCCGAGACGACGCCGGGACCGCTGATCCTGGTGCTGCAATTCGTCGGTTTCGTCGCCGCCTACCGGCACGTCGGCGCGATGAGCCCGTTGCTTGCCGGATCGCTCGGCGCACTACTGACGCTCTGGGTGACGTTCGTGCCGTGCTTCTTCTGGATCTTTCTCGGTGCCCCCTACATCGAGGCGCTGCGCGGCAACAAGGCGCTGTCGGCGGCGCTGAGCGCGATCACGGCGGCAGTCGTGGGCGTGGTGATGAACCTCGCGCTGTGGTTTGCGCTACATGTCATCTTTGGCGCTGTGCACCGTGTCGGCCTTGGGATGGAGGTGCCGGTGCTGTCGTCGCTGAACTGGCGCGCCGCGCTGCTGGCGGCGGCGGCGATGGTCGCCATGCTGAAACTGAAGATCGGCATGCTGCCGACATTAGCCGGCTCGGCGCTGGCCGGACTGGCGCTGCTGGCCTTGCCTGCGTAGCGTTCGAAGGCGCGGCCAGCCATCATCACAGCCGGACTTCCAAGGCATGCCGGGCCGGCGCACAACGGTCGCGGGCGCTGGTGGGATCAGCGCCGGCCCCGGAGATACGCTTTACGTCGAACCCGATACCGCAAGCTGAACCTGCTCGACGCGGAGAGCGGCGCGCTGGTGAACTGATTTGACGAGGTTGGCCGAGCTGTTCAAAGTCGATCCTGGATCGCACAACGGGATATGACATGGTGGATTCCGATGGGATCGACAAGCTGATCGCAGGGGTGCCCCCTGCCTTGGCGCTTTGTGCCGGGCTGGACCTTGGCATCTTCACCCGGCTCGGCGGCGATGCTGCGACTGCCGACAGCCTTGGGGCAGCGCTCAAAGTCGAGCCCGCTCGTCTGTCGCGGCTCCTCTACGCGCTCGCCAGCATCGGTCTCCTCGACGTCAAGGATGGTCAGTTTCGCAACGGAGCCGAAGCGTCGAAGTTTCTCGACGCGTCCAAGCCGACCTATCGCGGCGGCGATCATGTGCTGCTGCGCGAACTCTGGGGAGCCGACCTTTTGACCGCAGAGTCGCTGCGGCAGAACCGGCCGGCCGCGCTGCATGACTTTTCTGAAGCGGGGCCAGAATCCGCAGCGGCCTTCAGCCGCATGCTCGCACCGGGAGGGGTGATTTTCGGCCGGAATCTGGCCCGTGAGCTGGACCTCTCGGCGGTCCGTTCGGTGATCGACATCGGCGGCGGCGCCGGGACCATTCTGGTCGGACTTCGCGAGCGATGGCCGCATATTGCGGCGACTTTGATGGAACTCCCGACGGTCGCAGCGGTCGCACCAGCGATCCTGTCGGAATACGGTGCCGGCGATGTGGTTGTCGAAGAAGGCGACATAACGGTCGCTCCATCGACCGGCCGGCATGACTTGGCAATCCTGAAGGCTGTCGTCCAGGTCCTGCCGCCGGACCAGGCGCGCAGTTCGATCCTGAACGCGGCGCGTTGCCTCACCCAAGGAGGCGAGATCGCAATTGCGGGGTGGGGTGTCGTCGATGACGACCGTCTCGGCCCGCCTGAGGGTGTCTTTCTCAATCTCACCTTCCTGAACCTTTACCGCGCAGGCGAATCGTACACGGAAGGTCAGTATCGCGGGTGGATGGCCGAAGCTGGGTTCCGGGATATCTCCAGGTCGCAGCTGACCGACGGCACCACGTTGTTTCGTGGGCGCCTCACGGACTGATCGTGGCTGGAGTGGTTGGTTTCGGGCGTGTGTGGCCCTCAGAGCCAGCCCCGGACGGATTGCACAAAGTTCCTGAGGCGGCGTGAGCCGATCTTTCCCCTTACCGGGCAGCGCGGTGTCCCCTGTCTTCTCGATAGCTTCTTCGCAGAGGGGGCATTTAAATGTCACTTGGTCGACAACAAAGTTCGCGATAGCGGCATATTTCGCATTCATCGATTCTGGGGCGGTACCTCCGACAGGATGATGCGCGGTCGCTGCAATTGCGCCTAGCACGTTCGACTACGTCGAATCGGAATGGAGTTTTTACACATTCGTTTATCTATTCGTGGTTTCTAATACATATGGCATCCAACGCGTTCACCCGGATTTGGTTTGCTTTGAGCCGCCTAAGGCGCGCCACGAACGGTAACGTTGCCGTCATCGTTGCCTTCACCTTGCCGGTCGTGGTTGGCGGCGCCGGCCTCGGTATGGAGACATCCTTCTGGTATTACAGCAGCCTTAAGCTGCAGGCCGTTGCCGATGCCGCGGCCTATGCCGGTGCGCTCGAGAAAGTCGCGGGTTCCGACAACCCGACCATCATCGCCGCCGCCACGCAGTCCGCGACTTCGAACAATTTCGCCACGCCGGGCACGATCCAGGTCAACACGCCGCCATTGTCCGGCCCGAACACCGCAAAGAAGGCGGTGGAGGTCATCGTCAAGCAGAACCTCGATCGCTACTTCACGGCGATTTTCAACCAGGCGCCCGTTGCCGAACAGGCAAGGGCGGTGGCGCTGATCAATGACGCCTCCAAGGCTTGCGTACTCGCGCTTAGTCAGTCGGCCTCCCAGGCTGCGCTCTTTTCCGGCAACACCACCGTAAACCTCACCGGCTGTTCGGTCATGTCGGACTCGATTGCCTCGGACGCCATAAAGACGCAGGGCTCGGCGGTGCTCAAGGCCGACTGCCTGATCACGGTCGGCGGCATGGTGCTGAACAATCCAGCGACCACGGTCTGCAAGTCCAACATCACCCAGGCCTTGCCGGCAGCCGATCCTTTCTCCAGCCTGGCGGCGCCGACGGCCGGGAACCCGTGCAAGTCTGTCAACGGCAACAAGACGTCGCAAACACTCCAGCCCGGCACCTACTGTAGCGGCATGAGCCTCAGTGGCAACGTCACCCTGCAGCCCGGCGTCTACGTCGTGCAGGGCGGTATGAAGGTCAACGCCAACGCGGTCGTCGCGGGCAGCGGAGTAACCATCTTCATGGCAGGCAGCAACACCGTCAGCATGAACGGCAACGCCAAGGTGACGCTGAGCGCGCCTACCTCCGGAGCCTATTCCGGCGTGCTGTTCTACGGCGACAGGACCGGGACTGCGGCGCAGAGCACCTTCAACGGCACCGCGGCCTCGCTTTTGACCGGCGCCATCTATTTCCCCAGGCAGCAGGTCAACTACCTTGGCAACTTCTCCGGGAACGGCGGCTGCACTCAGGTCGTCGCCGACACCATCCAGTGGTCCGGCAGTACGACCATCAAGCAGGACTGCACCAGCCTCGGGATGAAGAACATTCCGGCGACGCAATCCGTTCAGCTCGTCGAGTAGCGGGATGGGTGGGCGGACCTTGCGCATTGTCCTGGACAAATCCGGGATAGCTGCCGTGGAGTTTTCCATGTTGCTGCCCATCCTGTGCCTCGTCTGCCTCGGCATCGCCGACGGCTGGTCCTACGTGACGAGTTACCTGCAGATGCGCGCGGGCGTCAAAACCGCGGCCAATCTCGTAATGGCCGGCGCGTCCAATGACACCGGAACGCAGGCGGTCGCGCTTTCGAGCTGGAACGACAAGCCCGAGGACGCCGCGGTCGTGCTGGTCCGCTCCTATTTGTGCGGCGCCACGGTCGTGGATGCGACCACCATTTGCGGCGGAACGAAGCTGCCGACCGTGTTCGTCCAGATAACGGCCACGGGCACCTGGGTGCCCCCGTTCAACTTCGGTGTCTTCCCGGACCCGCGCGCGATCAGCCATCAGGAGGTGATCCGTGTCCGCTGAAAGGATCGGATCCAGATGGCGCCGTGACTGCTCCGGCGCAGCCGGGCTGGAGTTCGCCTTGATCGCGCCTTTCCTGGTAATGCTTTTGTTCGGAATCTTCGCCTTCGGCTGGGCCATGAATGCCGTGTCGACCGTCCGCTATACGCTGGAAACCTCTTCTCGGGCGCTGCAGCTGAACAACACGCTTTCGCAGAGCGACATCCAGGCCATCGCCACGCAGAAATTGGTGAACCTGGGTCTGAAGAACGTCATTGTGACGATCGCGACCGACCCTGCCAGCGGCGGTTTCAAGATGGCGCATCTGACCGCCAGCTATGCCTTCGTCATCGCTTTCCCGTATTTCGACCAGTATCCGATAAATTACGCCACGACCGTCACGGTGCCCCTGGTTGCCAGCTAGGATACGGCCGGCTTCGTTGAGTTGGCGGCGCCGAACTCAGACGGTAACGGATCGACTGGGAACCATCGCTCGATCTGGAATTGTACTTGCAAGAGGTCGATTCTCTTCGCGGCTGTAGATGCTTAAAGCTCGCTCCTGAGACCTCAGGGATGGACTTTTTCTATGGAACTAAAGTCAGGCTGCTTGCTTGGTCGCGTCCGTGAAAATCACCGAAAACCAGTCCATCAGTGCTGCAACATGCCGACAGGCTATCTCAGTCACCAAGCCTTTGATCTTGCTGGTGATCCCGACAGGAATCGAACCTGTGACCTACAGATTAGGAATCTGCCGCTCTATCCTACTGAGCTACGGGACCACGCGGCCCGACACATAGCCGCTTCCGATCGTTTCGCCAAGAGGCTCGCCGAAGGCAATGAAGAGGCCGGCCGAAGGCTAATCGGCCGGCCTTTCGTCGGGGCAGGTCAGGCTGCCAGCGCCGTTTCGGCCAGTTTCACCCAGTAGCTCATGCCGTGCGGTATGACTTCGTCGTTGAAGTCGTAGGCCGGATGATGGAGGCCGGCGGTCTCGCCATTGCCGATGAAGATGAAGGCGCCAGGTCGGGCTTCCAGCATGTAGGAGAAGTCTTCGCCGCCCATCACCGGCTGGATGGCGCGGTGGACCTGGGTGTCGCCGGCGACATGTGCCGCGACATCGCCGGCAAAGACCGTTTCTTCCGGATGATTGAAGGTCACGGGATAGTTGGCGTCATAGTCGACAGTGATCGTCGCGCCGAAGGCCGTGGCTATTCCTTCGCAGATGGTGCGGATGCGCTCTTCCGACTTCTTGGCGATCTCTTTCTTCAGTGTGCGCACCGTGCCGGCAATCTCGGCGGTCTCGGGAATGACGTTGTAGGCGTCGCCGGCGTGGAACTTCGTCACCGAAACCACCACCGCCTCGACCGGATCGGTGCTGCGCGAAGCGACCGTCTGAAGGGCGCCGACCAACTGGCTGGTGATGACGATCGGGTCGATCGTGCCGTGCGGCATCGCCGCATGGCCGCCGCGGCCCTTCACGGTGATGGTGAACTCGGCGGTCGCCGCCATGATCGGGCCCGGCCGGATGGCGAACTGGCCCACCGGCAGGCCCGGCATGTTGTGCATGCCAAAGACGCGCGAAATATCGAAACGCTCCATCATGCCGTCCTTGACCATCTCGTTGCCGCCGCCGCCGCCCTCTTCCGCCGGCTGGAAGATGACCGCGACCGAGCCGGCGAAATTGCGCGTTTCGGTCAGATATTTGGCGGCGCCCAAAAGCATCGCCGTATGGCCGTCATGGCCGCAGGCATGCATTTTGCCAGGAATGGTCGAGGCATAGGGCTTGCCGGTGATCTCGTTGATCGGCAGCGCGTCCATGTCGGCGCGCAAGCCGATGGTCGCGCCTTGCCCCTTGCGGCCATGGATGATGCCGACGACGCCGGTCTTGCCGAGGCCCGTCACCACGTCGTCGCAGCCGAATTCCTTCAGCTTCTCGGTGACGAAGGCGGCGGTCTTGAAGACATCGAAATTCAGTTCTGGCGTCTGGTGCAGATGGCGTCGCCAGCCGGCAACTTCATCCTGCATCTCGGCGGCGCGGTTGAGAATCGGCATAATGGTTCCATCTCGCTGTTGGAGCAGACGATCTGGCCTGCTTGATTGCAATTGTGATTGCCATGCTTGTTGCCATCTTGGCACTTTGCCATCTTGGCGTCACATAGGGTAAATAGCACCCCAGACAATGTGATCCGGAAATTGAGGGCCGGATCAGGTCATGCTGGCCATCGCGTAACGAAATCTTACGGAGCCAGGGGCGACTACGGCAAGAGGCGATTTCGGATTCCATGATGCGGCACAGCCATATCCTCAAATTACTGCTAACGGGCGGCTTGGCGCTACCCATGCTGGCTGGGCCAGCTTTGGCCAATCCGGTGATCCTGTTCGACCTCAACAGCGGCAAGGTTCTGCAGCACCAGGACGCATTCAAGCGCTGGTATCCCGCTTCGCTGAGCAAGCTGATGACCGCCTATGTCAGCTTCCGGGCGATTGCCGCCGGCGAGGTCCAGCTCGATTCACCGATCAAGGTGACCAAGCATTCGGCGGGCGAACCGCCGAGCAAGATGGGCTTCAAGCCGGGCTCGGTGATGCGGCTCGACAATGCGTTGAAGATGATGCTGGTCAAATCGGCCAACGATATCGCCATGGCCATCGGCGAAAACATAGGCGGCTCGCAGGCCGGATTCGCCGTTCGAATGAATGCGGAGGCGGCGCGGCTCGGCATGACCGGAACGCATTTCGTCAATCCGAACGGACTGTTTTCGCCGGAGCAGTATACGACGGCGCGCGATCTTGCCCTGCTGGTGATGGCGATCCGCAAGGAATTCCCGCAATACGCCCCCTGGTTCTCGATCGAAGGCCTTGCCGTCGGCAAGAAGGCGATCTCCAACTACAATCTCTTGATCGGGCGCTATCCCGGCGCCGACGGCATGAAAACCGGGTTCGTCTGTCCCTCGGGCTTCAACATGATCGGCTCAGCGACACGCAATGGCCGCACGCTGGTCGCGGTCGTGCTCGGCGAAAAATCGGCGATCAGCCGTGCCGAGACCGCCGCCAGGCTGCTCGACCAGGGCTTTGCCACGCCCGACCCGAACTGGCTCACGGTCGCGGCCATGCCTTCCTATGGCGATACAATGTCACCCAACGACATGCATGATGAGATCTGCAGGAAGAAGGCGCCGCACGAGCAGTCCGAGGCGGCTCCGCCGGTGGCCGCGAAGGGTGCCGACGTGCCGAAATCGCCCTATCAGGAAAAGCTCGACCACGTGCCGACGCTGGTTGCCGTGGGCCTCGGCGGCGCCACCGGGCCGGCGCCGAAGGCGATGCTCGACCAGGGCGGCCAGGAATACGCCGATGTGCCGCTGCCGAGCTGGCGGCCAGACATTCCGGCGCCAAAGGGCGCCGAACCGGCCGCGGTGGGCCAGGCAACCGCGGTGCAGGGCGACCAGCTGGTCAAAGCCGCGAACTAGGCGATGGCTGGCTTTCCGATACCCGTCACGGTGGTCACCGGCTTCCTCGGCGCCGGCAAGACGACATTGCTCAACCGGTTGCTCAAAGATCCGGCACTGGTCGACACGGCCGTCATCATCAACGAATTCGGTGAGGTGGCGATCGACCACCTGCTGGTCGAGCAGGCCTCGGACGGCATCATCCAGTTGTCCGACGGCTGTCTGTGCTGCACGGTGCGCGGCGAACTGGTCGATACGCTGGCTGACCTCGTCGACCGGCTGCAGACCGGCCGTATCGCCCGCCTTGCCCGCGTCGTCGTCGAAACCACCGGGCTCGCCGATCCGGCGCCGGTGCTGCAGTCGATCATGGCGCATCCCGCCCTTGTGCAGGCCTTCCGACTTGATGGCGTCATCACGCTGGTCGACGCGGTCAACGGCAATGCGACGCTCGACGGCCATGTCGAGGCGGTCAAGCAGGTGGCGGTCGCCGATCGCATCGTGCTGACCAAGGTCGATCTGGCCAGCGATCCCGGCGACGTCGATGCTTTGCGAACGCGACTCCATCAGCTCAATCCAGGCGCCGTGGTGCTGGAGGCCGGCGACGGCCGAACCGGCGTCACGGCGCTGTTCGATTGCGGCCTCTACAATCCGGCGACCAAATCCGCCGATGTCCGGCGCTGGCTCGGCGAAGAAGCCGCCCATGAGCACCACCATCATCATGATCACGGCGAACATGAGCACCACCACTGCCACGATTCCCGCGTGCGCTCCTACTCGCTGGTCCATGACGGCCCGGTGCCGTTTTCGGCGATCGAGATGTTCCTCGACCTGCTGCGTTCTGCGCATGGCGACAAGCTTTTGCGGATGAAGGGCGTCATCGAGCTTGCGGAGGACCCGTCGCGGCCGCTTGTCGTCCACGGGGTGCAGAAGATCCTGCATCCGCCGGCGCGGCTGCTGGCCTGGCCGGACGGCCAACGCGGCACCAGGCTGGTGCTGATCACGCTCGATATGCCGGAAGATTATGTGCGCCGGCTGTTTTCCGCCTTCACCAACCGGCCGTCGATCGACACGCCGGATCGCGCGGCGCTGGAGAGCAATCCGCTGGCGATAGCCGGGGGCTGATTGTCAGGCTCGCTATGCGCCGCGTTCGACCAGGAAGCGGTGGCCGCCGCTGACGGCTGATGTTTCAACAAGCTGGTGGCCAGCGTCGGCGCAAAAGGCGGGGATGTCGATGACCGCCAGCGGGTCGGTGGTCTCCAGCCAAAGCCGGCTGCCCGGCTGCATTGCCGCCAGGCGTTTTTTCGCCTTGAGAACGGGCAGGGGGCAGTTCAGGCCCTTGAGGTCATAGATCGCGGTGTGATTTGTTTGTTTGTCTTCATGCATGTCTTTGTCCCAAAACCGCTGCGCACTTTTGGGCGACATGCATCGGCAAGGCGAAAAACCTCAGCCGCCGAACATGCCTAGCAGCTTGTTCTTGATCTTCGACATCCGGCTTTCGTCCGCCGGCGGTTCTGCAGGCGCCGCCTCGACGCTCGCAGTGGCGACCGGCTGCTGGGGGGCCTGCTTGGCTGCTTCCTTTTCGGCCAGCGCTTGGGCCTTTGCGGCTTGCTTTTCAGCCAGTGCCTGGGCCTTGGCGGCTTTCGCAGCCTCGATGGCAGCAACCCGCTGTTCCTCGGCCTTGCGCTTGGCTTCCTTCTCTGCGTCCAGCGCCGCCATCTTGCGGCCGGCGGGCGAATCGATGCGGCCCATGCGCGCCGTCTCGGTCAACGTGCCGTCGGAATTCAGCGACGGCGGTTCGATCGGCACGCGCTCGCCCCGGGCGCGGCGCTTCGACCAGTCGGAAACGATGCTGGCTTCCTTGATGCCGGCAATGGTCGGCTTGGGCGCCGGAACACTGGCCTTGACCGCGCCTGTGAAGGCCGCGTCATAGCTGCTTTGATAGGCGTTGAGTGCGCTCTTCAGCGAATCCGGCTGCGTGGTCGCGGGGCAGGCGCCAGTCGGATCGAATGTCGTGCCCTCAGGCGCCACCTGGTTGAAGACATAGCGCTTGTCGCAGACATCGACCTTCGGCGGCACCTTGGTGATCTCGAAATTGTCGTAACCGACCTTCAGCATCTTCCAGAACTCATAGTTCGGGTCGTTGCGGTAGCGCGCCATGTTGGCGGCGGTCATGCGGAATGGGAACGCCTGGATCTGGAACTCGGTCTGGCCGCCCTGGAAGGCATCGCGACCAAAAGCGTAGATCTGCTCGATCTGCGGGTCGGTCATCGAATAACAGCCCGACGACGAGCAGGCGCCGTGCACCATCAGATTGGCGCCGGTGCGGCCATTGGCACGGTCATAGGCGTTGGGATAGCCGATGTTGAAGGACAGGTGATAGTTCGAGCGCGGATTCATCTGCGACGGGCGGACCGTATAGAAACCTTCCGGCGCCTGGCGGTCGCCCTCCGTGTATTTCGGGCCGAGCTTGCCCGACCATTTGCAGATGTCGTAGCTGGCGACCATCTCGTAGCGGCCGGTGGTCTTGGCCTTCCAGATTTCGAGCTTGCCTTCTTCCTTGAAGATGCGAGCCATCACCGACGAGGTGCGGATCATGCCCTTGGCCTTCATGTCGGCCAGGATCTTGTCCGGCAGCGGCTTGCTGGCTTCCGGCGCAAAATTCTTCATAGAGGAATCGTTGCAGCCGGCAACGCCAAGCGCGGCGATCAGAAGTGCGGTGCGGGCAAGCTTGGTAAACATGGATACGGCTATGTCTTTTTCTCGCGTCACGGGCCGGATAGCGCCCGGTCCTGTATGCTGAACACTGACGGACACCCTAAGCCCGTTAACCTTGAAAATTCCTTACCGCAAGCGTCGGACGGCGTCCCCCACGGCAATTCGCCCGGTGTCACGGATTTTTTATTGAGCCGAATGCGGCGGCATTTTTATGGCGAAATTGCTCCTTGACGCCACATTGCGGTGCGTTGCCCGCCGAAATCAGAGGCTGCGGCCCATCGCCAGGTATTTTTCGCGGCGCTGCTCGCGAAAATCGGTATTGGCGCCGGCAAATTCCTTCATCGTCTTGGCAATGAGGTCGCCGGTGGCGGCGATCACCGTTTCGGGCGCGCGCTGGGCGCCGCCGAGCGGCTCGGCAATGATGGCGTCGATGATCTTCATTTCCAGAAGGTCCTGGGCGGTGATCTTCATGTTGGTCGCCGCATCCTTCGAGCGCGTGGTGTCGCGCCACAGGATTGAGGCAGCGCCTTCCGGCGAGATCACCGAATAGATGGCGTGTTCCAGCATGTAGACGCGGTTGGCGGTGGCGATCGCAATGGCGCCGCCCGAACCGCCTTCGCCAATGACGACCGAAATCGATGGCACTTTGAGGCCGAGGCAGGCCGAGGTTGAACGGGCGATGGCTTCAGCCTGGCCGCGTTCCTCGGCGCCAACGCCGGGGTAGGCGCCGGCGGTGTCGACCAGCGTCAGAAGTGGAATCTGGAAGCGGTCGGCAAGTTCCATCAGCCGCACGGCCTTACGGTAGCCTTCAGGGCGCACCGAGCCGAAATTGTGCTTGAGCCGGCTCGCCGTGTCGGAGCCCTTTTCCTGGCCGATGACGGCCACCGGTTCGCCGCGGAATCGGGCGAAGCCGCCGATGATCGCCTGGTCCTCGCCGAAATTGCGGTCGCCGGCGAGCGGCGTGAAATCGCTGAACAGACCCTTGATGTAGTCGAGGCAATGCGGCCTGTCGGTGTGGCGCGCGACCTGCACCTTCTGCCACGGCGTCAGCGCCTTGTAGATGTCGCGCAGCGCGTCGCGCACGCGCTTCTCGAGCCGGCTGATTTCGTCGCCGACATCGACCGCCTCGCCATTCTCGGCAAGCTTCTTCAGCTCGAGGATCTTGAGTTCAAGGTCCTGCACCGGCTTTTCGAAATCGAGGTAATTGTACATTCTTGAGCGGACCGATGCGTCGGAAGGCAAACATCGCGCAGATGTAGGCTCCGCGCGGGCACGTTGCCCTCACATAGCGATATGAGGCCTAGTCGGCAAGCGGATGATGATCGTTGACCAGCCGCACCAACCGCTCTTCCAGCACATGCGTGTAAATCTGCGTGGTCGAGATATCGGCGTGGCCGAGCAGCTGCTGCACCGCCCTGAGATCGGCGCCGTTCTGCAGGAGATGGCTGGCGAAAGCATGGCGCAGCACATGCGGCGAAATTTTCGCCGCCGATATGCCGGCCCGCGCGGCAAGGCCTTTGAGATCGCGGGCAAAGACCTGCCGGGAGAGAAAGCCGCTGTCGCCGGCGGCCGGGAACAGAAACGGGCTGTCGGCGAAAGCCGGCACCGTGGCCCGGGCTGTGAGCCAAGCCCGCATCGCCGTGCGGGCCTTGGCCGACAGCGGCACCATGCGCTCCTTGTCGCCCTTGCCGCGCACCATGAAGAAGCGGTCGTCGCGCTGGGCGACGGTCACCGGCAGGCCGACTAGTTCGGAGACGCGCAAGCCGGTGGCATAGAGCACCTCCACCAAAGCGTGCAGGCGCAGTGCAGCCACCCGGTCACCATTGACGGCATCGCCTGTCTCAAGCGCGGCGCGGTCGAGCAGCCGACCGGTATCGGCCTCGCTCATCGTCTTGGGCAGCGGCCGGCCCTTTTTCGGACTGTCCAGCGTGCCGGTCGGGTCGTCGCCGCGCAAGCCCTCGGCGTAGAGAAACTTGAAGAACTGGCGGATCGCCGACAGTTTGCGCGCCTGCGACGTCGACGCAAAGCCGCGCGCCGCGATATCGTCGAGATAGGCGCGGATGTCGGCTGCGGCGGCAGCGGCAAGCCCGCCGGCAATCTGCTGCGAAGCGTCTTCGAGATCACGGCGGTAGGAAGACAGCGTGTTTGCAGCGGCACCGCGTTCGGCGCTCATCATCTCGAGAAAGGCTTCGATGCGAGCCGCGCTGTTCATGTTCCAGGGGTCAGTTTTGGGTCAGTTTTTCTTGGGGTTCAGCTTTTCCGGTGGAATGCGCACGGTGATTTCGGCTTTTTTCGGCTCGACGAACATCGCCAACGCCACCATCGTACCATAGGCAATGCCGGCAAGAATCATCATCGTCACGACAAAGCGGAACAGTGTCGGCATCAATCTTCGCCCGTCTTCTTGCTCTGCGATTCCAAGCCCTGTGTCCTTATGGGACGCTAATTCCGTCAATTCAAGGACGAAGGGCTCTGCGTGCGAAAGGCGCTGTGCTTGACGCAAGCGGGCTTTTGATGTCGATACGCCGGCAAAGACGGCTTAGAAACAGCATGGTCTCATGAACGCGTTACCAGCAAATCCTCCCGGCGATAGCCATGCCGCGCTGCTCGACAGGCTGGGCAGCCGCTCGATCGTCTTTGTCGGCCTGATGGGCGCCGGAAAGACGGCGATCGGCCGCAAGGTGGCGACGATGCTGTCGCTGCCCTTCGTCGACAGCGACCAGGAGATCGAAACCGTGTCGCGCATGACGGTGCCGGAACTGTTCGAACGCTATGGCGAGACCGAATTCCGGGCATTGGAGCAGCGCGTCATCCTGCGCGTGCTGGAGAGTGGGCCGCAGGTGCTGTCGACCGGCGGCGGCGCGTTCATGAATGCGCAGACGCGGGAAGCGATCGCCGGGCATGGCGTGTCGGTGTGGCTGAAGGCCGAGATCGACCTATTGATGGAACGCGTGTCCAAGAAGCAGAACCGGCCGTTGCTCAAAAGCGCCGATCCGCGCGCCGTGCTCGAGCGACTGATGGGCGAGCGCTACCCGGTCTATGCCACGTCCAACATCACCGTGCCGACACGCGACGACCGCAAGGAGGTCATTGCGACGGAGGTTGTTGACGCGCTGTGCGGGCATTTCGGCATTCCGGCTCCGACTGCGCCAGGCGAGGTGCGGCTGTGAGCGAACCGGTCACTGTCGAGGTCGGCCTTGGCGAGCGTGCCTATGACATCCTGATCGGCCCTGGCCTTTTGGCGCGCGCCGGCGCCGAGATTTCGCGCCGCCTGCCCGGCACGAGGGCGGCGGTGGTCACCGACGACAATGTCGCGGCGGCACATCTCGACGCGCTGAAGGCCGGTCTGGAAACAGGCGGCATCCAGCCTGCCGTCATCACTTTGCCGGCCGGCGAAAAGACCAAGAGCTTTGCCCATCTCGAAGAGGTGGTCGATGGCGTGCTCGCCGCCAAGCTGGAGCGCGGCGATGTCGTCATTGCGCTCGGCGGTGGCGTCATCGGCGACCTGACCGGCTTTGCCGCCGGCATCGTGCGCCGCGGCATGAATTTCGTCCAGATTCCAACCTCGCTGCTGGCGCAGGTCGATTCCTCGGTCGGTGGGAAGACCGGCATCAACAGCCCGCGCGGCAAGAATCTGGTCGGCGTCTTCCATCAGCCGAAGCTGGTGCTGGCCGACACCGAAGTGCTCGACACGCTGCCGATCCGCGAATTTCGCGCCGGCTATGCCGAGCTTGCCAAATACGGGTTGATCGACCGACCGGCGTTTTTCGCCTGGCTGGAAGCGAACTGGGAAAAGGTGTTCGCCGGTGGTGCGGAACGGGCGGAGGCGATTGCCGAGGCCTGCCGCGCCAAAGCCGATGTCGTCGCCCGCGACGAGTTCGAAACCGGCGACCGCGCACTGCTCAATCTTGGCCACACGTTCGGCCATGCGCTGGAAGGCGCCACACAGTATGATGGCGCCCGCCTCGTCCATGGCGAAGGCGTCGCCATCGGCATGGCGCTGGCGCACCGCTTTTCCGCAAGGCTCAATCTGGCCAGCCCGGACGACGCGGCGCGCGTGGAGGCGCATCTTCGCGCCGTCGGTCTACCCTGGCGGATGGCCGACATCCCTGGTGAGTTGCCCGATGCCGAGGCGCTGCTTGGCTTCATCACCCAGGACAAGAAAGTGTCGCGCGGCGCGCTGACCTTCATCCTGACGCGCGGCGTTGGCCAGGCTTTTATTGCCAAGGATGTACCGGCGTCGGAAGTGCTTTCGTTCCTCAGGGAGAACCACCCGGGCCAGGAAAGCCGGCAGCGATGATCAACGAGCCCGGCTGGACCGTCGTCGCCGTCCTTGCCATCCTCATCCTGCTGGTCCTGGCCGTGCGCACGCGCCTGCTTGCCATGTTCGGCTATGAGCTGTCGCGCATCGAGCCGCAGCGCTCGACACAGGACGAGTTGCGCGGCGCGGTCGACGATTTCCGCCGCGACGGCCAGATGGTGCGTGAGGACCGCGACCGCGTCGGCGGGCTGTTCGATCTCGCCGAGCTCGAAGTCTCCGACATCATGGTCCACCGCACCAATATGCGCTCGGTCAATGCCGACAATGGGCCGGAAGCGGTGGTGCGCGAGATCCTGCAAAGCCCGCACACCCGCATGCCGTTGTGGAAAGGCTCTCTCGACAACATTGTCGGCGTGCTGCACGCCAAGGACCTGCTGCGAGCGCTGAACGAGGTCGGCAACGACTTTTCCCGGATCGACGTGATGAAGATCGCTTCGAAGCCTTGGTTCGTGCCCGACACCACGACGCTGCAGGAACAGCTCAACGCCTTCCTGCGCGCCAAGGCGCATTTCGCTATCGTCGTCGACGAATATGGCGAGGTCGAAGGGCTGGTGACGCTGGAGGACATTATCGAGGAGATCGTTGGCGAGATCGCCGACGAGCACGATGTAGACATTCAGGGCGTGAAGCAGGAGGCGGACGGTTCCGTGGTCGTCGACGGCACCGTGCCGATCCGCGATCTCAACCGGGCGCTCGACTGGAACCTGCCTGACGAGGAAGCGACCACCATTGCCGGCCTGGTCATCCACGAGACGCAGTCGATCCCCGAGGAAAAGCAGGCTTTCACCTTCCACGGCAAGCGCTTCGTGGTGATGAAGCGCGACAAAAACCGGATCGCCAGAATCAGGATCAGGCCGGCGGGCGAATCTTAAAGGTACCGAGCAGGCCCGCCACATGACGCTCTTTGCCGAGCTTATGCCGCGATCTGGCTCGTAGACCGTTCGTGGATGGTCGCACCGGTTTGAGCGTCAACTGCGACCAGGCTGACCTCGTAGCCCCAGAGGCTGCGGACATGGCGCAGCGTCGCGTCACGGCTGGCCCCTTCGAGCACAACACCATCCTTTACCCTGTGTTGCAGTCGCAACT
The DNA here is from genome assembly GCF_040323255.1 of Mesorhizobium sp. M0052. Lineage (NCBI taxonomy): Bacteria > Pseudomonadati > Pseudomonadota > Alphaproteobacteria > Hyphomicrobiales > Phyllobacteriaceae > Mesorhizobium > Mesorhizobium sp. M0052. The sequence goes on from NZ_JAMYUS010000001.1 coordinate 47,250, forward strand.
GCCGGTCGCCGAGCAGGTCGACATCAATCACCTGGATGTCCGGCCGATTCGCTCCAAGGTCGTAACCGTGGGCTAGCTCGGCCCGTATCTTGTGATAGCCACGTTCGTTGTGGATCGAGGCGACTTCGAAATGCGGTTGGTCGGCTCCATCGCCAAGCACGAAGAACCGCCATTTTCGGATCAAGCTCGGGCTGAGGTACTGGCGGATAAAGGATTCGTCGCGGTGGTTGGCCCAGGCCTCAAGCAGGACCTCGCGCCAGTTGCCATGTCCTGCAATGTCCGGGAACCAGTCGCGGTCCTCCGCCGTCGGCTCGGTCGAAATGCGCTGTATGTCCTGCATCATGTCGAGGCCGAGGGCATAGGGATTGATGCCTGAAAACCGGGGATCGTCAAAGGCCGGCTGGAAGATCACGTTCGAATGGTTGCGCAGGATTTCGAGCATGGCACCTTCGCCGATCCGGCCGCGATCGAATAGCATGTTCATGAGCGTATAATGCACGAAGGTGGCGCAGCCTTCATTCATGACTTGAGTCTGTCGCTGCGGGTAGAAATATTGCGCGATGACGCGGACGATCCTGATGATCTCGCGCTGCCAGGGTTCCAGGATCAGGCTGTTCTTCTCGAGGAAATAAAGGAGGTTTTCCTCGGGAAGGTTGAGCGATCTCTTGCGCTCCGCCATCCCTTGATCCTCATTGCCGGACTTGTTTTTGTTCTGCGACGGCGGCAGCGTGCGCCACAGATCGTTGTAGGAGCGCTCTTCGTATTCGAGGCGCTCGCGAAGCCCTTCGCGCTGTCGCTCCGACGAGAGCTTTGGCGGCCGGTGGTAGCGGAACACCCCTTGTTCCATCAGCGCATGGGCGGAATCGAGAATAGCCTCCACTGCTGCAAGGCCGTGCCGCTCCTCGCACCGGGCGATGTAGCCCTTGGCGAAGTCCAGATAACCCAGGATTGCCCCGGCGTCGGTCCATTGCTGAAACAGATGATTGTTCTTGAAGAAATGATTGTGGCCAAGCGCCGCGTGGGCCGTCACAAGGGCCTGCAAGGCCATGGTGTTTTCCTCCATGAGGTAGACGATGCAGGGATTGGAGTTGATGACCAGTTCATAGGCCAGCCCCCGACCACCCTTACGGTAAAGAAGCTCCTGGTGAAGGAAATGTTTGCCGAACGACCAATGCCGATACATCAGTGGCATGCCGATAGATGAGTAGGCGTCGAGCATCTGCTGGGAGGAGATTATCTCCATCTGGACCGGGTAAGTATCGAGATGCAACTCGTCGACCGCGATCGCCTCGATCTCTTCAAAAGCCCGCGATAATTTCTCGAAATTCCAGTCGGAACCGGAAAACAACAAATTCGTTTCGTTGGCTCGCCTGACCATCTCTCTCTCTCAAGCGCTCTTGATGGCCACCGGCTGCCTGGCGAAGAGCCGGTGGAAGACCGGGTAAATATCCGCGGGAGCAGCGATGCGGCTCATCTGGAAGTTGGGCCATTTCAGCTCGATCGTACTGTAGGCGCGCCAAAGCGACGTCCCGTTTTCGGTAGCACCGAATATGTGGCTCTCGCGTTCGTCGATGATCTCGACATAGGCGAAATACTGGCACAGGCGCATGAGCTTGCCGTTCATGAGCTCTATGCATCGCTCGGAATCGGTGGTGAAATTGTCCCCGTCAGAGGCCTGCGCGGCGTAAATGTTCCACTCGCTGGCAGGATAGCGCTGGCCGATAATGCGGTGCATTTCGTCGAGCGCGGTGGAGACGATCGTACCGCCGCTCTGCGTGTTGTAGAAGAACGTGTCCTCATCCACTTCGTGCGCCTCATGGGTATGGCGGATGAAGACGATCTCCGTGCGTTCGTAGCGCCGTTTCAAGAACAGGTGCAGCAGCACGAAGAAGCGTTTGGCCAAGTCCTTTTCGCGTTGGCCCATCGATCCGGACACGTCCATAAGGCAGAACATGACGGCATTGGCATTCGGCACCGGCCGGGCGTCGAAGCGGTTGAATCGGATATCGACCGGATCGACAAAGGCAATTCGCCTGCGCCGTCGCTCCAGCCGGTCAAGCTCGTCGCGTAATTCCGCGATGCGCTGGCGCACCGCCGCGCCGGCCGGGGCCGACTCAAGCGTGACGATTTCCCGGAGGATCGCCTCCAGTTCCTGCTGCGTGGGGCGCCTCAGCGCAATGCGCCGGCCTAGGCTGTTGCGCATCGTGCGGCCGGCATTGATGTTGGTCGGGGAACCAGTTGCCGCGAAGCCGGCCCGGCGCGGCTTGAAGGCAAGGATTTCCTTGAGATTGAGCTTAACCAGGTCGGGCAGTTCGAGATCCTCAAAAAAGAGTTCGAGCACCTCCTCGCGTGACAGCACGAAACGAAAATCGTCTTCCGACGCCGTGTTTCCTGGCGACGACGCCGCGCCGCCCCCATGCGGCTTCGGGAGCAGGTCTCCAGGGGAAAAATGCCTGTTGCCCGGAAGGATGTGTCGGCGCCGTCCGCTGGCCCTGTCATCGTTGAAGCTCGGCTCGGCCGTTTTCCTTTCAGGCATGGGCACGGCGTGCTCGGTATCCACGTCGGCGATCCTGCCAGTGCGGATTTGATCGCGAATGCTCCGCTTCAACTCCTCGCGAGCACGCCTGAGGAAGCGCTGTCGATTGCCAAGGCTCTTGTCCTTGGGATTCAGGCGACGGTCGATGAAGATCGGCATGGAACCATCCGGCTCTGTCAACCCGCCTTGTTCACCCGCATGTACCAGTCCACCAGCCGGCGTACCTGCCGTTCTGTGTAGCCACGCTCGATCATGCGCTGTACGAATTCGTTATGGCGCTTTTCCGTAACGCTGTCTTGCTTGGAGCCGAAGCTGATCACCGGCAAGAGGTCCTCGACCTGTCCGAACATCCGCTTCTCGATGACCTCGCGCAGTTTTTCATAGCTGGTCCATGACGGGTTGCGGCCGTGGTTTCTTGCGCGAGCGCGCAGAGTGAACTTCACCACCTCGTTACGGAAGTCCTTGGGATTGGCGATGCCTGCCGGTTTCTCGACCTGCGAAAGTTCGTTGTCCAGGATCTCCCGGTTGAGGATCTGGCCGGTGTCGGGGTCCTTGTAGTCCTGGTCCTCAATCCAGGCATCCGCATAGGCGATGTAGCGGTCGAAGAGGTTCTGGCCGTATTCGCTATAGGACTCCAGATAGGCCTTCTGGATTTCGTGGCCGATAAACTCGGCGTAGCGCGCCGCAAGCTCCGACTTGATGAATTCAAGATAGGCCGCTTCCGTTTCCTTCGGGAACTGCTCCCGCTTGATCGCCTCCTCCAGAATGTACATCAGATGCACAGGATCGGCGGCCACCTCCTCATTATCGAAGTTGAATGTCTGCGAAAGGATCTTAAAGGCAAAGCGCGTGCTGACGCCCGTCATGCCTTCATCGACGCCGGCGGCGTCGCGATATTCTTGGACCGACTTTGCCCTGGGATCGACTTCCTTCAGATTTTCGCCGTCATAGGCGCGCATCTTGGTGTAGAGCGGCGAGTTGTCGTGCTCGGCCAAGCGCGTCAAAACTGCAAAGCGGCTGAGGATGTCCAAAACTTCAGGGGCACAGGGGCTGGCGGCCAACTCGCTCTCACGCAGCAATTTCTCATAGATCTGCCTCTCTTCGGTGATCCGCAGGCAATAGGGTACCTTGACCACCAGGATGCGATCAAGAAACGCCTCGTTGTTCTTGTTGCTCTTGAACTGTTGCCATTCCGACTCGTTGGAATGGGCGACGATGATCCCCTGGTAGGGAAAGGCGCCGAAATTTTCAGTGCCGTTGTAGCTGCCTTCCTGTGTCGCGGTCAGCAGCGGATGCAGAACCTTGATGGGTGCCTTGAACATCTCGACGAATTCAAGCAGACCTTGCGTGGTCCGGTTCAGGCCACCGCTATAGGAATAGGCATCGGGGTCGGACTGGCTAAAATTTTCCAATTGCCTGATGTCGACCTTGCCGACCAGGGCCGAGACATCCTGATTGTTCTCATCGCCAGGTTCGGTCTTGGCAATGCCGATCTGGCGCAGCCGCGACGGCATCAGCTTGACGACGCTGAATTTGGAAATGTCGCCAGACAATTCGTCGAGGCGCTTGGCCGCCCATGGCGAAATCAATCCGTTCAGCCGGCGCCGGGCTATGCCGTATTTATCCTCTAGCAGATCACCCATGTGATCGGGATGGAACAGCCCAAGCGGCGACTCGAAAACCGGGCTGATCTGGTTGCCGACCTTCAGCGTGTAGATCGGGCGCTGCTCCATCAGTTTCTTCAGGCGCTCGGCCAGAGAGGATTTGCCGCCGCCGACCGGGCCGAGGAGATAGAGGATCTGCTTGCGTTCTTCGAGCCCCTGCGAGGCATAGCGGAAATATCCAGCTATGCGCTCGATCGTATCCTCCATTCCATAGAAGTCAGAAAAATGAGGGTAGATCTTGAGGGTCCGATTCGCGAAAATGCGGCCGAGGCGCTCGTCTTTGCTGGTGTCAACCAGTTTTGGTTCGCCGATTGCGTCGACCATCCTTTCGGGCGCCGAAGCGTACATCGATTTGTCTTCCCGACAGGCAAGAAGATACTGTTGGATGCTGACCTCTTCGTCCGCCGCATTGGCATAAATTTCCGAAAAAAGATCGAAGACGTCGGATTGGGTTGCACGCATGATGTTCTGCCCTCGGAGCCGATCTGGATTCCAATCGCCTCATCACCTTCAACTGTCGGAAAGCATTGTTGGTTCCCTTCACATGAAGGAGAGTGGCTGCAATCCGGGTAGAAGGCTTGGGAGGAAACATTCGGAGTGGCTGGAATGGCGGGTTGCCCGGTGCTGCGGCGCTGATGGGCGGCGTTGTCGCCGGCCAGCTATCTCGATGGACACAAGCATCCGCCGACCTTCATCGCCTATTCGCGCGCCGAAGGCCGCGACGACCAATCGAGGGCTTTGCCAAACGCCTGCGCGCCATCGGCACTGAAGTGACGCTGTTCGACGGCAACGCCTACACGCATATGTCGATCAATCACGACTTCGGCGAGGACGGCGACGCGTTGACCGCCGCGATGCTGGCCTTCCTGAATGGACCGTCGGTTGATCCCCGATCCCCGCGAGGCGTCCTGGATCAGACCAAAAGCCCCGGCGGGACATTGCCGACCCGGCGGCTACAGGTGCAATTGTTCCTGAGTTGTCGATTGGGAAAGAAAATCATGAATGGCGCCGATCTGCTGTGCGACGTGCTCCTGGCCAATGACGTCACGGTCTGCTTCGCCAATCCTGGCACATCCGAAATGCATTTCGTTGCCGCACTGGACCGCAAACCTCAGATGCGCTGCGTGCTCGGCCTGTTCGAGGGCGTGGTGACCGGCGCCGCCGACGGCTATGCGCGCATGACCGACCGCCCGGCAGCAACGTTGCTGCATACCGGACCGGGTCTCGCCAACGGTTTGGCCAACATGCACAACGCAAGGCGTGCGCGCAGCCCGATGATCAACATTGTCGGCGACCATGCTTCCTACCATCTGCCGCTCGATGCCCCGCTGACCAGCGACATAGAAGGCCTGGCGTCGCCGATGTCGAACTGGGTTGGCCGCGTCAAGGGGCCGGCCGATATTGTGCCGGCCGCAGAGGCGGCTTTCCGCGCCTCACTCACGCCGCCTGGCGTCACGACCTTGATCCTGCCTGCGGATGCCGCCTGGGGCGAAGTTGCTGCGATTTCGCCTGGCAAGGTGAAGCTGGAGCCGCCGCCCGCCGTCGACATGGCTGTTGTGCGCACGATCGCCGAAGCAATCCGCGCCGCGCCGGGCCGTGTCGGCATGGTGGTGCGTGGGCAGGCGGCGCGCGCCGATGGACTTGAAATCGCAGGGAGAATGTCATCGGGAAGCGATGTCAGGCTGTTCAGTGAGGTTCTGATCGCCCGCATGCAGCGCGGCCGCGGGCGGTTCGCCCCGACCCGCATTCCCTATCCGGTCGATGCGGCGACGGCCATGCTCCGGGATATCGACTTGCTGGTGCTGGTCGGCGCCAAGGAGCCGGTTGCCTTCTTCGCCTATCCAGGCAAGCCCGGGCGGCTGGTTCGGGACGATTGCAAGGTGCTTTCGCTGGCGGCGCATGGCCAGGATCTGAAAGCGGCGCTGGAGGCGCTGGCTGCCGAGGTCGGCATCAAGCCGACGCAGCAATTCGCCGCCGCAACCGCCTTTCCAGACGAACCGACGCTGAGCGGCAGACTGACGGACGATGCCATCGCGCTGTCGGTGGCGCGCAAACTTCCGGCCAATGCCATCGTCTGCGACGAAGCGGTCACCTCGGCGAGACGGTTCTTCGCGCTATCCGCCTTTGCGGCGCCGCACGACTACATGATGGGTACGGGCGGATCGATCGGCGGCGGCATTCCGATGGCGACAGGAGCAGCGATCGCCTGCCCGGACCGCAAGGTGATCAATCTCGAGGCCGACGGCAGCGGCATGTACACGGTGCAGGGACTGTGGACCCAGGCCAGGGAAAAGCTTGACGTCGTGACCATCATCTTTTCCAACCGGACCTACGCCATCCTGCATGGCGAAATGAAGAATGTCGGGGTCAATGAGATCGGCGAGAACGCTAGGCGCATGCTCGATCTCGACCATCCGGCGCTGGACTGGGTTGCGCTGGCCAAAGGCATGGGCGTCGAGGCGGCCCGCGCCGACACGTGCGAGCGGTTCGACGCGCTGCTCGACAGTGCCCTGTCGCGTCCGGGACCGTTTCTCATCGAAGCGGTGATCTGAGGCGGAGAGACTTACCAACGGGTCTTTTCGCCGGGTGCAGCCGGTTCGATTGCCAGCGCATGGACGCCGGCTTGCAGCTCCGCTGCGAGCAATTCGTTGACGGCGCGGTGGCGGTCGATGCGGCTCATGCCGGCAAAGACGGATGAGACGATGCGGACGCGAAAATGCGTCTCGCCGGTGCCGTCATAGGCACCGTGATCGTCGGAGCCGTGGTGGTGATGACCGGCATGAAGGTGGCTTTCATTGACGATCGCCAGCCGCTCCGGCGAAAACGCCTTGTTCAGCTTGTCTTCCATCGTCGCCTGTATGGACATCGCCATCTCCCTTCACCATATCTGCAAGGCGTGATCGGGAAATCGGGATCGATCCCGCCGGGCCGCCTCAAAAATCGCCATTCGCCCTGCTTTATGCCGCGATTCAGCGGTTAGGGCGATGATCGCGAAAATGTCAATTCTTGTTTCGCACGTGCGAACAGCCCATAAATGGGTGAGATGAAACCGTACCCCAAATATTTCGAGAAAATTCGGGTCCGCCCCGACAAGGATGCGGAGCTGAAGTCGCACTCGCCGATCTGCCAGTGGGACGGCTGCAAGGAGGCCGGTACCCACCGGGCGCCGGTCGGACGCATGAAGGAAGGCGAGTATTTTCAGTTCTGCTTCGATCATGTGCGCGAATACAACAAGGGTTTCAACTACTTCTCCGGCGTGCCGGACACCGAGATAGCCCGCTTCCAGAAGGAAGCGATGACCGGCCACCGGCCGACATGGAAGATGGGCGTCGCCGGCGCCTCGACGCGCTCCTCGCCCGATTTCGCCCAGCAGCGTTCCGGTCGCGCCGGCTATTACAACCGCATGCGCGATCCCTTCGATCTGTTCAAAGGGCCGAAGGACCCGCGCGAGGCGCGCGAACGCAAGGCCAAGCCGCTTGAGGCCAAGGCGCTGGAAACGCTTGGCCTTGATACAAAGGCGACTGGCAAGGACATCAAGGCGCGCTATAAGGAACTTGTGAAGCGCCACCATCCGGATGCGAATGGCGGCGATAGAGGTTCGGAAGACCGGTTCCGCGATGTGCTGCAGGCCTATCGCGTGCTCAAGCAGGCGGGTTTGTGCTGAGCAACCTAACGGTTCGTGTCGTTTTCCAACTTTCATAAGGGTGGAAAAGGCTCTAAGACCGCCCCCGGACAAAATCGATTGCCGGCGAAATCAGGCATTTCGCCAGTGGAGACTTGGATAGAGATGAACAAGGTCGATCGCGACATCGCCAATTTGCCCGACACGACGGTGTCGGTGAAAGACAAATTCGGCTTCGAGTCCAAGATGGTGGTGCCGGCCTATTCGGTGACCTCGGAACATGTGCCGGACATCGATCCGGACTATCTGTTCGACAAGGCGACGACGCTGGCGATCCTTGCCGGCTTTGCCTACAATCGCCGCGTCATGGTGTCTGGCTATCACGGCACCGGCAAATCGACCCATATCGAACAGGTCGCCGCCCGCCTTAACTGGCCCTGCGTGCGCGTCAACCTCGACAGCCATGTCAGCCGTATCGACCTCGTCGGCAAGGACGCCATCGTCGTCAAGGATGGCCTGCAGATCACCGAATTCCGCGACGGCATCCTGCCCTGGGCCTACCAGCACAATGTCGCGCTCTGCTTCGACGAGTACGATGCAGGCCGTCCGGACGTGATGTTCGTCATCCAGCGCGTGCTGGAATCGTCGGGCCGCCTGACGCTGCTCGACCAGAGCCGGGTCATCCGACCGCATCCGGCGTTCCGGCTGTTTTCGACCGCCAACACGGTCGGCCTCGGCGACACTACCGGCCTCTATCACGGCACGCAGCAGATCAACCAGGCGCAGATGGATCGCTGGTCGATCGTCACCACGCTGAACTACCTGCCGCACGACAATGAGGTGAACATCGTGCTGGCCAAGGCCAAGCACTATCGCGACGGCAAGGGCAAGGACATCGTCAACAAGATGGTGCGGGTCGCCGACATGACGCGCTCGGCCTTCATCAATGGCGATCTGTCGACCGTGATGAGCCCGCGTACCGTCATCACCTGGGCCGAAAATGCCGAGATCTTCGGCAATATCGGCATGGCGTTCCGGCTGACCTTCCTCAACAAGTGCGACGAGCTGGAGCGTTCGGTGGTGGCCGAGTTCTACCAGCGCGCCTTCGGCGAGGACCTGCCCGAGAGCGCCGCCAACGTGGTGCTGGGCTGAGCAGAGCCTCGATGGCGGGTCCGGGCGACAACACGCGCAACAAGTCGAAGACGGGGTCTGAAGCCGACAGCTTCAAGCGTGCCGTCACCGTCTGCATGCGCGCCATCGCCGGCGACAAGGAGCTCGAAGTCGGTTTCGCCAAGGACCGCCCGGCGCTCGCCGGCAGCCGCGCCCGTCTGCCCGAACTGCCGAAGAAAGCGTCCAAGACAGACATCGCGATTACTCGTGGCCTGGGCGATTCCATGGCGCTGAAGCGCGCCTGCCACGATCAGCGCATCCACACCAAACTGGCGCCGGAAGGCAAGCTGGCGCGCTCGATCTATGACGCCGTGGAACAGGCCCGCGTCGAGGCGATCGGCAGCCGCGCCATGCAAGGCGTCGCCGACAATATCGGCTCGATGCTGGAGGACAAATACGCCAAGGCCAACCTTGTCGACGTCAAGGACAAGGCCGACGCGCCGATCGAGGAAGCGCTGGCGCTGATGGTGCGCGAGAAGCTGACCGGGCGGCCGATCCCGAAGAGCGGCGAGCGTCTGGTCGACCTCTGGCGGCCCTGGGTCGAGGAAAAAGCCAAGGCCGATCTCGACGGACTGTCGGCCAAGCTTGGCGACCAGCAGGCCTTTGCCCGCGTCGTGCGCGAGATGCTTGCGTCCATGGAGATGGCCGAGGAACTCGGCGACGACCAGGAAACCGAAGACTCCGAGGACAATGACGACAACCAGCCGCAAGGCGAGGAGCAGAGCGAGGAGGGCGGTGAAGACGATTCCGGCTCCGAGCAGTCGCAGTCCGAGGATGCCGAGGCCTCGGCTGATGACGAACAGTCGTCCGAGACGGAGGCGTCCGACGCCACCGCCGACGATCTTTCCGACGATGACGATGCGGACGCCGAGACGCCGGGCGAGGCGCGCCGTAACGACAACCCCTTCGCCAACCTGCCGAAAGAGATCGACTACAAGGTTTTCACCACCGCCTTCGACGAGACGGTCGGTGCGGAAGAGCTGTGCGAGGAGGAAGAACTCGACCGGCTGCGCGCCTTCCTCGACAAGCAGTTGGCCAATCTCTCCGGCGTCGTCGGCCGGCTCGCCAACCGGCTGCAGCGCCGCCTGATGGCGCAGCAGAACCGTTCCTGGGATTTCGACCTCGAAGAGGGTTATCTCGATCCGGCACGCCTGGTTCGTGTCGTCATCGACCCGATGCAGCCGTTGTCGTTCAAGCAGGAGCGCGACACCAAATTCCGCGACACGGTGGTGACGCTGGTGCTCGACAATTCGGGCTCGATGCGCGGTCGGCCGATCACGGTTGCCGCCACCTGTGCCGACATTCTGGCGCGCACGCTGGAGCGCTGCGGCGTCTCGGTCGAGATCCTCGGCTTCACCACGCGGGCGTGGAAGGGCGGACAGGCTCGCGAGAAGTGGCTGAAGGACGGCAAGCCGCCGAACCCCGGCCGGCTCAACGATCTGCGCCACATCATCTACAAATCCGCCGATCATCCGTGGCGTCGCGCCCGGCGCAATCTCGGCCTGATGATGCGCGAGGGCCTGCTCAAGGAAAACATCGACGGCGAGGCGTTGTTATGGGCGCACAACCGGCTGATCGCCCGGCCCGAACAGCGCAAGATCCTGATGATGATCTCGGACGGCGCGCCGGTCGACGATTCGACGCTGTCGGTCAATCCTGGCAATTACCTCGAGCGGCATCTGCGCGCCGTCATCGAGCTGATCGAGACGCGCTCGCCGGTCGAGCTTCTGGCCATCGGCATCGGCCACGACGTCACCCGCTATTACAGGCGCGCCGTCACCATCGTCGATGCCGAGGAACTGGCCGGCGCCATGACCGAGCAGCTGGCCTCGCTGTTCGCCGAGGAAAACGTGCGCGATACACGCCGCGGCGGCTACCGGCGCGCCGGATGATTTTTTTGCGCGGCGGGTTTCGGCAGATGCTCTTCGCGGTCACTGCCTTGTTCGGCATGGCGTTTGCGCCGGCCATCGCCGCCGGCCCAAGCGCGGTCGAGCCGGTCGAAGTCCCGGCGCGGCCGATCACCACCTTCCATATCGGCAGCGCCGACAAGCAGTTTGGGCCGCTGGAATTCGTCGGCGGTCTTGAGATGAACTCGACGACGCGCGATTTCGGCGCGCTGTCGGCATTTCGGTTCGTCAAACCCGGCAGCGATTTCATCGGCGTCGCCGATACGGGCTTCTGGTTCTTCGGCTCGATCACCCATGATGCCGACAAGCGGCCGTCCGGCATCCAGAATTTCCGCATGCAGCAGATGGTCGATGAGAAGGGCCGGCCGATCGACAGGAAATGGGAAGTCGATGCCGAGGGCCTTGCAGTCAAGGACGGCATCGCCACCGTCGGCTTCGAGCGCGATCACCGCGTCGCCCAGTTCAAGATCGACCCCAGCAACATGACGGCGCCTTTCAAGCAACTGAATTTTCTGATTCCAGCCCGCGAACTGCGACAGAACCGCGGTTTCGAGACGGTCACCCACACCAATCCTAGCGGCCAGCACGAGGGCGGCCTCGTCGTGGTCTCGGAAAAGAGCTTGGACAAGGCTGGCAACATCTATGCCGCCATCATCGAAGGGCCGCACAAGGGCGTCTTCACGGTCAAGCGCAACGGTGATTTCGACATCACTGACGGCGCCTTCCTGCCGGATGGCGACCTGCTGCTTTTGGAGCGCAGTTTCTCGATGGCCGGCGGTGTCAGGATGCGGCTAAGGTGCATCTATGGCGAAAGCGTCGAGAAGGGCGCGGTTGCCGACGGACCGGTGCTGATGGAAGCCGACATGGGCTACCAGATCGACAATATGGAAGGACTCGACGTCTGGACCCGCGATGACGGAGCGCTGATGGTGTCGCTGATCTCGGACGACAACCACTCGATCCTGCAGCGCAACCTCTATCTGGAATTCATCCTGCACCAGGATTGAGAGCCCTAAGGCTTGGTGGCGATCCAGATGACGTGGCGCGCGCCGCGCTTGCCATTCGCGCGCGTCTTCACCTCGTCCACGACAAAGCCCGCCTGCTTGAGCCTACGTGTGAAGCCGGCATCGGGGCCTTGCGACCAAACAGCCAGCACGCCTCCGGGCCTGAGCGCTGTACGCGCCGCGCCGAGGCCGGCAGCGCCATAGAGGGCGTCGTTGCCCTTGTAGACGATGCCTTCGGGGCCATTGTCGACATCGAGCAGGATGGCGTCCCAGGCTGCCTTGTCGGATCTTATGATGTGCCCGACGTCGGCTTCGCGAACCGTCACACGGGGATCGTCGAGACAGCCGGCGAAGACCGCCTCCATGGGGCCGCGCGCCCAGGCGATGACGGCGGGGACAAGCTCGGCAACGGTGATGCCTGCGTCGGCGCCCATTTGGGCAAGCGCAGCGCGCAGCGTAAAACCCATGCCGAGGCCGCCGATCAGGATTTTCGGTTGGGCGCGGCCGCCGATCTTTTCACAGGAGAGCTTGGCCAGCGCTTCCTCGGAGCCGCTGAGGCGGCTGTTCATCAGCTCATTGGTGCCGAGCATGATCGAGAATTCGCTGCCGCGCTGCTTGAGGCGCAGTTCCTGTCCGCCGTCAGGCGTTTTGGCCGAGCCGAGCTGGACCCAGGGAATCACGGCCTAGACAGCCACGGCCGGCTGGCTCCAGTGGGCGGCGAGCAGCCGGTAGGGGATCAGGGCCACAACAGCGATGATCAGCTTCACCGAGAGGTCGCCCAGCGCCCAGGAGACCCAGCGCATGGACTCGACCGGCAGCACGCCTATCAGCGGCGCCGTCTCCAGCGCAAAGCTGTCGTTCGGGCCGGCAAAAGCGAAGGCGGCCGAAAAGGCGATGCTGAAGAACACCAGGGTGTCGAACACCGAGCCGACCAGCGTGCCGACGATCGGCGCGCGCCACCAGCTCTGCCGGCGCAACCGGTTGAACACGGTGACGTCGAGCAATTGCGCGCAAAGGAAGGCCGCGCCGGAAGCTGTGGCGATGCGCACCAGCCGGTCGGCTGATGTCTCGAACTCGATCAGGCCGTGGCGAAACAGGAAGGGCGGGACGAGGATCGAGCAGACTACCGCGGTCATGAAGCCGACAAGGACGATGCGGCGCGCCACGGTCGGCCCGTAGCGGCGGTTGGCAAGGTCGGTGACCAGGAAGGAGAAGGGATAGGTGAAGGCGCCCCAGGTCAGGATGTCGCCCAGCGACAGACCGCCGGCCTGGCCCTGCATCGGGAACTGCACGAGGATGTTCGATGCCACGACGACAAGCGCCATGGCGGCCACAAAGGGCAGATATCGCGAGAAGGAAGTCATTTTTTTATCCTGGGTAATGGAACCAGCCAGGCGCTAGCCGAAGTTCGGGTCGCGCTGCCTTAGAAGTTTTGAGCATCGGATTGCTCCGATGCTCAGGGCGGTCGTCCCCCGCCTTGATATCGTTAAGCGGCGGGCTGGTCGGCCAGCTTCTTGGCGATCTGCTTCTTCAACAGGCGCGCGCGCTGCGACAATTCCTTGGCGTCGGCCTTGGCCAGGAAGGCGTCGAGGCCGCCGCGATGCTCGACCGAACGCAGCGCGTTGGCCGAAATGCGCAGGCGCACATTCTGGTTCAGCGCTTCCGAAATCAGCGTCACATTGACGAGGTTCGGCAGGAAGCGGCGCTTGGTCTTGTTGTTGGCGTGGCTCACATTGTTGCCGGTCTGGACTGCCTTGGCAGTGAGTTCGCAGGTGCGGGACATGGTTCTAACCTTCAGTTCTGTCTAGCCTGCCAAACCTTGTTCGCCCGCGCCGGGTGGCGCGCGGTTTCAGTCAGGCGGCCTTATGGAAAAGTTGGCGTTCCATAGTTGCATTTCGCCAATGCGTCAAGCTCCGGCTTACCCACGACTGTGACGAGCGTTTCACATAAAGGCCGGAATTCAGCCTATAAGCGGTCGGACAGGGACATCTCAAGCCGGAGTCGCCCGCCTCCGGTTAAAAAAAATCAAGGACCGAGCCCGCCATGCTTCGCCCGTCACATGCCGTTGTCGCCATAATTGTCGCCGCCTTGCCGACATCAACCCTTGCCGCCGCGCCCGCAGCCACCGCACAGTCCTTCAAGGGCGAATACACGGTGTCGTTCCTCGGCCTTTCCGTGGCCAAGGCGACATTTTCCAGCCACTACGAAGGCGGTAGCTATTCCATAGACGGCACCGTCTCCAGCGCGGGTCTCGCCACCTTGTTCGACGACACGAGCGGCACGATCTCGTCAAAGGGCAAGATCCTGGGCAAGCAGATGCAGCCACAGGTATTTCGCGCCGATTATAAGTCCGGCAAGAAGGCTTCCATGGTCGATATCCGCTTTGCCAATGGCGCGGTGACCGCCACCCAGGTCATTCCCGAACCGAAAAAGCGCAATCCCAAAAACTGGATACCGCTGGGCAGCAACGATCTGGCATCTGTGCTCGATCCCATGGCGGCTACCGTTATCCATGCCGACAGCCTCGACCAGGTCTGCGGGCGCAAGGTGAAATTCTATGACGGCGAGATGCGCGCCGACCTGACGCTGACCTACGCCTCGAAAGGATCGATCTCGGTCAAGGGTTACAAGGGCGACACCGTTACCTGCAAGATGAGCTTCGAGCCGGTGGCAGGCTACCGCAAGGGCCGCAAGGCGCTGAATTACCTGAAGAAGAAGAGCCAGATGATGGTGACGTTTGCACCGCTCGGCCAAACCGGCATATATGCGCCGATCCACGCCACGGTCGGGACGCAGATCGGCACCTTGACTGTCAGCGCGGGGCGGTTCGAAGCTACTGAATAGACGCGCCCACCCGAATAGAATGGGGCGAGTCGCCGGAGACGGGCATGGGGCGCGCAACACTGATCGGTTTCTCGGCGGTCGCCATGTGGGCGCTGCTGGCGTTGCTCACCGATGCGTCGGGCGCCGTGCCGCCATTCTTGCTCTCGGCCATCACCTTCACCATCGGCACCGCCGTCGGGTTGGTTGCCCGGCTGTTCATGCCGGCGACCGATAAAAGCCTGAAGATCCCACGCCAGGTCTGGGTGATCGGCATTGCCGGACTGTTCGGCTACCATTTCTTCTATTTCACCGCGCTGCGCAACGCGCCGGCGGTCGAGGCAAGCCTGATCGCCTATCTGTGGCCGCTGCTGATCGTGCTGGGATCAGCGCTGATGCCGGGCGAGAAGCTGGCCTGGAACCATGTCGTCGGCGCGCTGCTCGGGCTCGCCGGGACCGTGCTGATCGTCACCAAGGGTGGCGGCCTCGCCTTCGATGCTCGCTACACCTTCGGCTATGCGATGGCGGCCGTCTGTGCGCTGCTGTGGTCGTCCTATTCGCTGCTGTCGCGGCGCTTTCCGGCGGTGCCGACCTCGATCGTCACCTGGTTCTGCGCCGCCACGGCAGCCCTGTCCCTCATCTGCCATCTTCTGCTGGAAAAGACGGTGCTGCCCGATGGCCCCGGCCAGTGGCTGGCGGTGGTTGGTTTGGGGTTGATGCCGGTGGGTGCCGCCTTCTACGCCTGGGATATCGGCGTCAAACGAGGCAACATCCAGGTGCTCGGCGCGGCAAGCTATGCGGCGCCACTGCTGTCGACATTGGTGCTGATCGCGGCGGGCGTTGCCGAGCCGTCGCTGCGTATCCTGGCGGCCTGCGTGCTGATCACCGGCGGCGCGGCGCTGGCGGCGAAATCGTTGTTCCTGCGCAAGGCGGCAACGGGTGGAGCAAGCGCATGACGATGCCGTTTGCCGGCGGCATCGACGCCAATGCCAACGCCACATTGATTTTTTCGCTGGTGGCGGCGGTGATCTACGCCCTCACCCTGGATATGCGGCCGACGCTGGCCCGCTCGGCGGCAAAGACGCTGTCCGTGGCCATGCTTGCGGCGCTGGCCTTCATGCAAGGTGGGCAGTTGTTGCTCGTCGCGGCGCTGGCGCTCAGCGCCGTCGGCGACGCCTTCCTGTCGCGTGACGGCGAAAAGGCCTTGCTCGGCGGGCTGGCCAGCTTCCTTGCGGCGCATGTCCTCTATGTGCCGCTCTTCCTGCGCGGCGGCGGCGGGCTGGATGTGCTCAGCACCGAGACATGGCGCGGCGCCATCGCGCTTGCCATGGCGGCCTTCGCAGTCGTCATGCTGGCGGCGCTCTGGCGCCGTGTCAGTCCCGGCCTGCGGGTGCCGATCGCCGTCTATATCGCGGCCATTCTGGCGATGGGCATCTCGGCGTTGACGCTCGACAATCCGTGGGTCATCGGCGGCGCTGTTATGTTCATGGCATCGGACGGGCTGCTTGCCGCGGAGAAATTCCTGGTTCCGGCAATAGCACCCTATCGCGCCGGCATCCGTTATGCGGTCTGGGTGCTGTACTATGCCGCCCAGCTCTGCATAACTCTTGGTTTTCTTCTGGCCTAAGGCTGCCAGCCCGGCTCGGCCATTTCAAACGCGGCGAAGTCGAAGCCCGGCGCCACGGTGCAGCCGACCAACGTCCATTCGCCGAGGCTGCGCGCTGATTGCCACCAGCCGGCCGGCACGACGATCTGCGGCCGCTCGCCCGCCGCAAGTTCAATGCCGAGCACCTGCTCGATCACCTGGTTAACCTTTGGACTGCCTTCCTCGCACATCGACAGCGCCAGCGGCGCCCCGGCATGGAAATGCCAGACCTCGGCCGCGTCCTTGACCCGGTGCCAGGCCGAAATCTGGTCCTGTTCAAGGAGGAAATAGATCGCCGTCGAATGGCCCCGCCCGGCGCCGTCGCGAAAGGTCTCGGCATACCAGCCGCCTTCCGGATGCGGCTTGAGGCCGAGCGTGGCGATGATTTCAGCGGCGCTGGTCATGGCTGATCCCGGAACGATGCTCAGAAATTGTCCTTGCGCTTGCGGATTTCCGCGAACACTTCGGCGTCTGGGGCCGCCTCCATACCGAGATGCTTGCGGATCGCCGGGTCGTGCCAGCGCAGGAACGGATTGGTCGACAATTCCTCGCCGATCGTGGTCGGCAGCGTCGCCTTGTTGTCGGCGCGCAGGGTCTCGATTTTGGCGGCGCGTTCCCTGAGCGCCGAATTGGTCGGGTCGACGGTCAACGCAAAGCGGGCGTTCGAAAGCGTATACTCATGGCCGCAATAGATGACCGTGTCGGCCGGGAGTGCCGCCAGCTTCTTCAGCGACTCATACATCACCGGCGGCTTGCATTCGAACAGCCGGCCGCAGCCGAGCGCGAACAAAGTGTCGGCGGTGAACGCCACTTTCGAGGCCGGAAAATGATAGGAGACATGGCCCGCAGTGTGGCCGGGCGTGGCGATGACATCGATCCGCTCGCCGCCGAGATGGACGACCGAGCCTTGCCCGACGGTCTCGTCGATGCCGGGAATTTTTTCCTTTTCAGCCTCCGGTCCGACTATGCGCAGCTTGAAGCGCTCCTTCAGCGCCAGATTGGCCTCGACATGGTCGACATGGTGGTGGGTGGTCAGGATCATCGTCGGCTTCCAGCCGGTACGCTCGATCGCGGCAATGATCGGCGCTTCTTCGGGCGCGTCGATAATGGCGGTCTCGCCGCTTTTCGGGTCATGCACCAGCACGCCGAAATTGTCGCTGCGGCACATGAACTGTTCGATTTCGACGGGCATTGGCATCTCTCCATCTGTTGGCGCAGACATAGGGCGCTTGGCCGCCGATGTCACTCTAGCTTTGCAGAACGTGGCGGCTTTGTTGAACTTGGGCGGCATCGCAGCTACCGTCCCGCGCATGCATTCCGATATCGTCGATCTCCGCTCCTTCTATTCGACCACGCTCGGCCGCCTGGCTGAACGCTCGATCACCATGGCGCTGTCCTCAATATGGGCAACAGTGCCGAATGAGCGGCTGGTCGGGCTCGGCTATACCTTGCCGTGGCTGGAGCGGTTCGGCACCGATGCCGAGCGGGTGTTTGCCTTCATGCCTGCTACGCAAGGCGCCGTCGTCTGGCCGGCGAACGGGCCGACGGCTACGGCGCTGGTCTTCGACGAGGAATTGCCGCTGGTCGATTCCTGCATCGACCGCATGCTGCTCGTGCATTCGCTCGAACATGTCGAAAACCCGCGCGAGACGCTGAACGAGATCTGGCGGGTGCTGTCGCCGGCAGGGCGCGTCGTCATCGTCGTGCCCAACCGGCGCGGTGTCTGGGCGCGGTTCGAGCACACGCCGTTCGGCAATGGCCGGCCGTTCTCGCGCGGCCAGCTGACAGAATTGCTGCGCGAGGCGAATTTCACGCCGGCTTCCTGGTCCGACGCGCTGTTCTTCCCGCCATCGCCGCGGCGCTTCATGATGCGGTTCCACAATGTGCTGGAGCGCGCCGGCCGGCGGTTCTGGCCGATCTTTTCCGGCGTCATCGTGGTCGAGGCGCAGAAGCGGCTCTATCAGGGCGTGCCGGTCGCGCAGCGCGCTTCGCGCCGTGTCTTCGTGCCGGTACTGTCACCGCACGGTGCGACGCGGCTTGGCCGCCGGGCGGAAGGGGTGACATCGACGACGCGTCAGGTGACACCTTCGTGATCATCATGAAAACTGGTGTTGCGTGGGTTTTTCCCACCTATCTGTCGCAGATGCATTCGCGGTCCGTTTGAGCGGCGGATGCCTTCAAGTCTCTCCATCTGGTTTCAGCAACGCTTCTGAACGCAAGGACCTCGTGCATGGCTGATCAACCGGACAAGTCCGCCGCCGCTCAGCCGGTAACCGTCGATGCCAGCAGCCTGCGCGATCAGGTGGCGACGATCAAACGGGCGCTGATAGGCTCACCGGTGCGCAAGTGGCTGGTCTGGACGTCGGTCGGCATTATGGCGGTCATCGTCGCGACGTCGATCGGCCAGGTTCTGCTCAACCGCTGGAACCAGCCTTTCTACGATGCGCTGGCGCGTCGCGACATGGCGGCCTTCCTGCATCAGCTGATGATCTTTGCCGTGATTGCCGGCACGCTGCTGCTGCTCAACATCGCTCAGACCTGGCTCAACCAGATGATCCGGCTGAAGCTGCGCGAGGCGCTGACGCTCGACCTGATCGACCAATGGATGCGGCCGGCGCGGGCCTTCCGGCTCGCCAATGCCGGCGCCATCGGCGTCAATCCCGACCAGCGCATGCAGCAGGATGCCGCGCATCTGTCCGATCTGTCGACGGACCTCGGCGTCGGCCTGCTGCAATCCTTCATCCTGCTGGTGTCGTTCGTCGGCGTGCTTTGGCAACTCTCGTCGGGCTTCGTCTTCCACATCAACGGCTGGTCGCTGGCGATACCGGGCTACATGGTCTGGGCCGCGTTCCTCTATGCCGGCATCGCCTCCTGGCTGAGCTGGCTGGTCGGGCGGCCGCTGATCCGCCTCAACAGCGACCGCTACACCCGCGAGGCCGAGCTGCGTTCCGGGATGGTGCGCGTCAACGAGAATGTCGACGCCATCGCGCTCTATCACGGCGAAGCCGATGCCAAGAGACGGCTCGAAATCGACCTTGGCACGGTACTGGGCGCGATGCGAAACATCTACAAAGCGCAGATCAACCTTTCCTGGGTGACCGATACCTATGGCTGGATCACCGTGGTGGCGCCGATCCTGGTGGCATCGCCGGTCTATTTTTCAGGCGATATCAGCTTTGGCGGGTTGATGATGGCGGTCGGCGCTTTCAACCAGGTGCACTCGTCGCTGCGCTGGTTCATCAACAATATCGGCGGCATCGCAGACTGGCGCGCCACGCTGATGCGCGTTGCCGACTTCCGCATTGCGCTCGATGATACCGATGTGCTGCACGACAAGGAAAAGCGCATCGAATTCGGCGATAACGCCAATGGCAGCCTGACCTTCGAGAAGCTCCAAGTGGCCTCGCCGGAGGGCTGCACCAAACTTTCAGACAGCCATGTCGAGATCCATCCCGGTGAGCGCGTCATGATCACCGGCGATCCAGGCGCCGGCAAGACATTGTTCTTCCGCGCCATTGCCGGCCTTTGGCCCTGGGGCAGCGGGCGGATCGGCTTGCCGGCCGGAGAAACGCCGATTTTCGTGCCGCGTGTTCCGTATTTTCCTGCCGGCACGTTACGCGAAGTGCTGCATCCGAATGGCTCGGCGCCGGCTGGCGATGCTGATTTTGGGGCGGTGCTGGCCGAGGTCGGGCTCGAGCGGCTGTCATCCTCGCTCGACCGTTCCGCACGGTGGGAGCGT
Source organism: Mesorhizobium sp. M0052 (assembly GCF_040323255.1). Lineage (NCBI taxonomy): Bacteria > Pseudomonadati > Pseudomonadota > Alphaproteobacteria > Hyphomicrobiales > Phyllobacteriaceae > Mesorhizobium > Mesorhizobium sp. M0052. Next base: position 67,357 of record NZ_JAMYUS010000001.1, read on the forward strand.
GAACTCAACGATGACGAACAACGCTCGCTGGCCTTCGCCAGGCTCGCCTTGCGGCAGCCGAAATGGGTGATCATCGACGAAGCGATGGACGCGTTCGATGGTCCTTCGCTACGAAGGGTGCTGTCCATGTTGGAGAAACGCCTGCCGGAAACCGCGATCCTCAACATCGGGCGCGGACTGCACAATGATCATTTCTTTCCACGCGCATTGAACATCGTGAAGGATACGGGTGCTGCGCCACTGAAACCCGCCCGAGTCAGGACCGGCGCCATCGACCCGCCGCCGAAAGCGGCCGTGCGGCGAAAGAAGTAGAAGGGGCTTTATTTCGCCGCGATCGCGGCGAAGATCACGGATCGAAATATCGGTGGTGCGGCCATGCTCGACGCGTTCAGTCTGTTAGCTTGCCTTGCCTGCACCACGCCCGTGGCTGCCCCGGCCGTTGCCGTGGATGTCGAACTGGTGCTGGCCGTCGACATCTCACAGTCGATGGACGAGAGGGAGTTCGCGCTGCAGCGCGCTGGCTATGTCGAGGCCCTCAGGCATCCCGATTTCATCAAGGCCGTGCGCTCGGGAACCACCGGGCGCATCGCGCTTGCCTATTTCGAATGGGCGGGCGTCGTGCGCGAGGATGGCGTCATCGCCTGGCAGGTGATCGACAGCGCAGAGAGCGCCAACGCCTTCGCCGACAGAATAGAAGCGCGGCCGTTCCGCAGCTTTCGCGGCACCTCGATTTCCGGTGCGCTTGCCTTCGGCGCCGGGCTGTTCGAGGGCACGGGGTTCGATGCGCCACGCAGCGTCATCGACATTTCCGGCGACGGTCCCAACAACACCGGGCTGCCCGTCGCCACGACACGCGATGCGGCGGTGGCCAAGGGCATCGTCATCAACGGCCTGCCGATCCTGATCAGCCCGTCGCCGACGTTCAGCCATCTCGACCAGTATTATGACGACTGCGTCACCGGTGGGCCAGGCTCCTTCGTGTTGCCGATCTATGCGGCCTCGGAATTCGCCACCGCCATACGCCGCAAGCTGATCCTGGAGGTGAGCGGCATCGCCGATGCGACCGTGGTCCCGATCGATGCCGCCGCACCCATGGACTGCCTACAGGGCGAACGCGACCGGCGGCTATATTCCGACCCATATCTGCCGGAACTCGACAAATGAGGTTTGAGGCAGTTCGGAGGGGAAAGCCGCTGCGCGGCTTGTCGGCAAACTTCAGGCCGGCCGTGCACCGTATTTGTCGCGAAATTCGGCATAGAGATCGCGGCGCCAGCGCCGGCCGCCGACATAGCCACGCAACAGCTGCGGCAGCGAATAGCCAAGCGCCTTCGACGACCGGTTGGCCATATAGCCGGAGAACGCCTGCGAAACCCTGCCCTTGAGTGCATCGGCGATGAGCTGCCGGGCGATCATGTAAGGCGGAATGTAGGGGTAGCGGTCGGCGATATAGGGGTGCTTGTCGATCAAGCTCGCATAGGCTTCGACATAGCCGTCCCGGCGACCGGAGATCGAATTCTCCGAGTTGTACTTTTTCCAGTCGATCACTTCGGACAGCTGCGCGCCGCTGCGACGGGCAAAGCGCAGCAACAATTCGCGATCCTGCATGCGCGTGACGTCACTGTCGTAGCCGCCGATGGCCAGCAGCGACTCGCGCCGGGCGGTGATTGCCGACCCGGCAATGAAGATGGTCTGCGCGACAAGGGCCCGCTCCAGCGAGTCGCGGCTCAGCAGCGCCTCGCGGTTGACGCAGTTGGTGCGGCGATTGCCCTTCAGCGACACGAAGGAACTGATCAGCACTTCGAGCGAGGGATTGTTGTCGAACTGCTCCAGCGTCCGCGCCAGGCGATCCGGCAAATAGACGTCGTCGGAATCGAGGAATGTCACCACCGGCGCCTGCGCCCGCTCGATGCCGGCATTGCGGGCGGCATTGGCGCCGCGCCATTTCGAGCCAACATAGATCAGCCGTGGATCGCGGATTTCGGTAAGTGCGGCTGCCGTACCGTCGGTCGAGCCGTCATCGACGACAATGTGTTCGAACCGGGGAAAATTCTGCGCCAGCACGCTCTCCACGGCGCGCACCACCTTGCTGCGGCGATTGTGCGTCGGTGTGATCACCGAGATCAGCGGAGCGAGGTCGGTTGCCTTGGACATGTTGCTTCGATTGTGCCCCGAAATGCCTGGAGGCCGGAGGTTTTGATGGTCGCCGTCCAAGCCTTACCCCGGGATGGCATTCGATTCGACGCTACAAAAAACCAGCGGCAATGTCATCACAAACTGTTGAGCCAGGACGCCGGTAAGCCGGCCGATTACCCCAGACGTAATCGACCGATGGCCATCATGTCTGCAGATTGCGCCAACGAAGCCGGTCGTCGGGCTTCGATCTCACAGGGAGTTCAGCCATGGCCGCCTACGCCGTCGCCCATATGCGTCAAGTCACAATGGGCCCGCAGATTGTCGAGTATCTGCAGGATCGACGCCACATTGGAGCCGTTCGGCGGCCGCTTCCTTGTCCACGGCGGCGACATGGACGTGGTCGAAAACGAATGGCCCGGGCATCTGATCGTCATCGAGTTTCCGGACAGGGCGCATGCGTGGGGCTGGTACGATTCATCAGCCTATCGGGAGATTCTGGCCTTGCGCACCGACAACTCCCACGCCGATGTGATCATCGCCGATGGCGTTCAGCACCCGCACAAGGCGACGGACGTGCTGGAATAGGGGCAAACTACCGCTTCAGCAAGAACACCGCTTGCTGGCCGAAGAAATTCCAGAACCACCATGGCATCGACAGGCCGATCTTCTGGCCGTTGCCGTCGAGCGCGGTGGCTTTCTCGACCGAAGCGCCGAGTTCCTCGACCAGATTGACGAAGTCGCGGATGGTGCAGAAATGGATGTTGGGCGTGTCGTACCAGGAATAGGGCAGGTCCGCGGTCACCGGCATCCGGCCATTGACGAACAGCGACAGCCGCACCCGCCAGTGGCCGAAATTGGGGAAGGAGACGATGGCGCGGTTGCCGATTCGCAGCAGCTCGTCGAGCACCAGCTTCGGGTTGCGGGTCGCCTGCAGCGTCTGAGACAGGACGACGAAGTCAAAACCCTTGTCCGGATAGAATTCGAGGTCGGTATCGGCATCGCCCTGGATGACCGAGAGACCGCGCGCCACGCATTCATTGACGCCGCGCTGTGACAGCTCCAGCCCGCGGCCGTCGACCTGCTTGGTCTCCTGCAGGAGTTCGAGCAGCAGGCCGTCGCCGGAGCCGACATCGAGCACCCGCGACTGCGGCGGTATCAGGTTGGCCACGACTTCGAGGTCGACGCGCTGGCTGCCATTGACGCTCATGAGGCGAGCCCCCTTGCGCGGGCCGCCGAGCCGATGAAGCCCTTGACGGCGGCAAACAGTTCGGGTTCATCGAGCAGGAAGGCATCATGGCCGCGGTCGGTGTCGATCTCGACGAAGGAGACGGAGGCGCCGGCGGCGTTGAGCGCATGCACGATCGAGCGGCTCTCCTCGGTCGGGAACAGCCAGTCCGAGGTGAAGGACACCAGGCAGAAGCGGGTCTTGGTCCCGGCAAAGGCATCTGCCAACCGGCCGCCATGGTCGGCGGCGAGGTCGAAATAATCCATCGAACGGGTCATGTAGAGGTAGGAGTTGGCGTCGAAGCGGTCGACGAATGTCATGCCCTGGTGGCGCAGATAGCTTTCGATCTGGAAATCTGCGTCGAAACCGAAGGTCAGTGCTTCGCGGTCCTGCAGATTGCGGCCGAATTTCCGATGCAGGGCGGCTTCCGACAGATAGGTGATGTGGGCGGCCATGCGCGCCACGGCGAGCCCCTTTTCCGGGCGCTTGCCGTGCTCGAAATATTTGCCGCCATGCCAGTCCGGATCGGCCATGACGGCCTGCCGGCCGACCTCGTGGAAGGCGATGTTCTGCGAGGAATGGCGTGCGCCTGTGGCGATCGGCAGGGCCGAGAAGACGCGCTCGGAATAGCACGATGCCCATTCCAGCACCTGCATGCCGCCCATCGAGCCGCCGAGCACGCAAAACAGCTTTTCGATGCCGAAATGGTCGACCAGCATCAATTGCGCCCGCACCATGTCGCGGATGGTGATGATTGGCAGGTCGAGGCCGTAGGGCTTGCCGGTGGCGGGATTGGTCGAGGCCGGACCGGTGGAGCCGAGGCACCCGCCGATGACGTTGGAGCAGATGACGAAGAAGCGGTTGGTGTCGATGATCTTGCCGGGACCGATCAGCACTTCCCACCAGCCGGGCTTGCCGGTCACCGGATTGGTGTTGGCGACATGCTGGTCGCCGGTCAGCGCGTGGCAGACCAGGATGGCGTTGGTGCGGGCATCGTTGAGGGTGCCATAGGTCTGGTAGGCGATCTGGAACGGCGACAAAAGCGTGCCGGCGTCGAGCTTCAGCGGCTTGTCAGGGCCAAAACGCAACACCGGGCTCGACGGGCTGTCGGCCTCGTTGTTGGTTTTTGTAGCGCGGAGCGCGGCCATGTGACTCTCCTTGCCCGCCGTCAGGCAATAAAAAACCGGCAATGCGATCGCAAAGCCGGTTACGTCACGCAAACGGCCCTTTAGCGAGTTGTTTAACGTGGCTGCAAGCCGACCGGCCAAATCACCACGGAACTGTTGCGTTCTTCTAGAACTCGTGCGGCCCGGCGTCAACGGCCAGCTATGCCCGCCTCTCGACATTCGCGGCTACGGCTTGTATTTCCGCTGCGGCCTCCGGACGGAGGCATTCTGGATGGATTTGCGACATGGACAAGACAGCGGGCAAGGCACGGCCGACGCCCCGCGCGGGCATCATGGACATCGACGCCTATGTACCGGGCAAGAGCACGGCACCTGCCGGCGTCGCCAAGGTCCATAAATTGTCGTCGAACGAGAACCCGCTCGGCCCGTCGCCGAAGGCGATCGAGGCCGCGCGCGAAGTGGCCAGCAAGCTTGATGTCTATCCCGACGGCACCGCCCGCCGGCTGCGCGAGGCGATCGCCGAGGTGCACGGCCTCAACCCGGCAAACATCATCTGCTCCAACGGTTCCGACGAGATACTTGGCCTGCTGGCGCAGACCTATCTTGCGCCAGGCGATGAGGCGATTTTTACCGAACATGCCTTCATGGTCTACAAGATCTACATTCAGTCGGCGGGGGCCAAGCCGGTTGCTGTGAAGGAAACCCAGGAGCGCGCCGACGTCGACGCGATCCTGGCCGCGGTGACGCCGCGGACCAAAATCATCTTCCTCGCCAATCCCAACAATCCGACCGGCACCTATCTGCCTTTCCAGGAGGTCCGCCGCCTGCATTCCACGCTCCCGGGCAACGTGCTTCTGGTGCTGGACGCGGCCTATGCCGAGTACGTCAGGCGCAATGACTATGAGGCAGGTATCGAGCTGGCGGGCAGCGCGCAGAATGTGGTCATGACCCGCACCTTCTCCAAGCTCGGCCTTGGCGGCGCGCGCATCGGCTGGATGTATGGCCCACTGCACATCGTCGATGCCATCAACCGTATCCGCGGCCCTTTCAACGTTAACGCAACAGCGATCGAGGCCGGCATTGCCGCCATCCGCGACCGCGCCCATGTCGAGCGCAGTTCGTTGCACAACGAGACCTGGCTTACCTGGTTGAATGAAGAACTGACGAAGCTTGGGCTGCGCGTGACGCCCAGCGTCGGCAATTTCGTCCTCATCCACTTTCCCGACGACAAGAAGCATTCGGCTGAGGCGGCGGACGATTACCTCACCCAGCGCGGCTATATATTGCGGCGCGTTACCGGCTATGGCTTTCCCAACGCGCTGCGCATGAGCGTCGGCACCGAAGAAGCAAATCGCGGCGTCATCGATGCCCTCACGACATTCCTGAAAAGCTGAAACAATGACAGCACCGATGTTTGAAAAGATCGCGCTGGTCGGCATCGGCCTGATCGGCTCGTCGCTGGCCCGCATCATCCGCCGCGAGGGCCTGGCCCGCCATGTCGCCATCGCGACGCGCAGCCCGGCCACGCTGGCACGGGCGAAGGAGCTCGGTCTTGGCGAGAGCTACACCACCGACGCCAGGGAAGCGGTCCGCAATGCCGACCTGATCATCGTCTCGGTGCCAGTGGGATCGTCGGGCGAGGTGGCGCAAGAGATCGCGCCGGGGCTGAAAAAGGGCGCCATCCTCACCGATGTCGGTTCGACCAAGGCCTCGGTCATTGCGCAAATACAGCCCTATGTACCGGACGGCGTGCACTTTATTCCGGGGCACCCGCTGGCAGGTACGGAGAAATCGGGCCCGGATGCGGGTTTCGCCGACCTGTTCGCAAACCGCTGGTGCATCTTCACGCCGCTGCCGGGAACCGATCCGGCCGCGCTGGAAAAGCTGTCGGAATTCTGGCGGCGCTGCGGCTCCAACATCGACACGATGGACCCGCAGCATCATGACATGACGCTGGCCATCGTTTCGCATCTTCCGCACATCATTGCCTACAACATCGTCGGCACGGCCGACGATCTGGAATCGGTGACCAAGTCGGAAGTGATCAAATATTCGGCTTCCGGTTTCCGCGACTTCACCCGTCTGGCCGCCTCCGACCCGACCATGTGGCGCGACGTGTGCCTGCACAACAAGGATGCCATCCTGGAAATGCTGGCGCGCTTTTCGGAGGACCTCGCCTCGCTGCAGCGGGCGATCCGCTGGGGCGACGGCGACAAGCTGTTCGACCTGTTCACCCGCACCCGGGCCGTTCGCCGTTCGATCATCGAGGCCGGCCAGGATATCGACGTGCCGGATTTCGGCCGCCAGGCGGTCGAGCACCCGGTGAAAAGTTAAATCTGTTTCAGACGGGCCAGGTCGCCGCGACCATGGCCATTGCCTCGTCCCTGTTTGGCGCCCCCAGCCGGCCGCCGAAGCGCTGGCATTTGAGCGCGGCCGCCGCGCTGGCAAAGCGCAACGCGTGCTCGACCGGCATGGCCTCAGCAAGTCCAACGGCAAAGGCGCCGTGGAAAACGTCGCCGGCGGCCAGCGTGTCGACCGCCTTGATCTTCGGCGCCGCGATGTGGCGCACGCATCCGGCGGACCGGTCATGCCACCAGCTTCCCACGGCGCCGCCGGTAACCGCGACAAAGGCGTCTGTGCGGCTGGCGAGGTCGGCGCAGGCGGTTTCGGGATCCAGCGCGTGGTCGCAGATAATGCGTGCAGCCGTCTCCGAAGCGACGATGTGCGACGCCAGCGGCAACAGACGCTCCAGCACCTCCAGCGGCGCCGTGTCGGCGTCGAGGATTGCCGGGCAACCGGCGTCGCGCGCGGCGGTCAAGGCAAGAGCGGCGGCGCCCGGCCAGCGCACATCGACCAGCACGGCATCGAAGCCGGAAAGATCGGCGACAGGCACCGCCTCGGGGTCGGCCTGCGCCTTTGGGTCGTAGAAGGGCACGATCATGCGCTCGCCATGAGCGTCGACCAGGATCGCGGCCAGCGCCGAGCGGGCGCCTTCGACGCGGCGGACAAAGCCGCAATCGACGCCCTCGGCCTCGATGCCGGCCAGCAATTGGTCGCCGACGGCATCGCCACCTGCACTTGCCCACAGGAACACCTCGGCGCCGAGACGGCGGGCGGCGCAGGCAGCACTTGTTGCCATGCCCGAGGCGATCTGGATGCCGTCCGAGGCGATGAACTTGCCCTGATGCGTGGGCAGGGTTTCGACGCGCAGGATGGTATCCAGCGTCAGTGCGCCAACGCTCAGCAGTTTCACCGGTCGGTTCATGCGTCGGCTTGCTCGAGCATGATCTCTTCCCAATAGCCGTTCCCGCTCTTTGCGATCATGCTCTATCTCTTTGTTTTAACGCAATTCCGGACGGAAAACCGCTCACACTTTTCCTGGAATTGCTCTAATCGAGCGGCTTGATCTTGCCCAGCGGAATGAAGCCGAGCGAGACCTTGCCCTTCACCACCTTGAGCGGCATCGACGGTTCGTTGCCGAGCAGCGCCAGACCGGCAAAGCCTTGCTCGATCTGGCTCTTCTGCTCGGGGATTGCGGTGGCGAGGATTGCCGCCACGGCTTTGGGATCCTGCAGCTTGACCGTCAGGTCGGCATTGACCTGGCCGTTGGCGTCGACCGACACCGGGCCGGAGACGGTGATGCGCGCGGTTCGCGACGACAGATCGAGCTTGTGGATGTCGACCGCCTGGCCGCGCAGGCTCCTGGCCTGCGTCTTCATCAGCGCGACGCCGTTCTTCAGCGTCGCGTCGCCGCTGCCGTCGAGCGGCGGCAGCACGCGCCCGCCGATCGCGTCGGCGTCGATCTCAAGATCGGTGAAGCTGCCGACGTAGCCGATGTCCTGGCCGTCGGGTCGCAACTCGCCCGCCGCGGTTCCGGCGCTGAACAGTGAAACCGGATCAGTGTCGTCGGCCGGATCCGTCTGGCCGGACAAGCTCTCCGCCTGCAGCGAAATGCTCCGGGGCAGGGGCCAGGAGAGCTTGGCATTGGCCTGCAGATTGTCCCAGTCGATCCATAGCGGCGCCATCCCCGGCACCGAGGTGCGCAGCGGCCCACGCAACTCGGCGGCAGGCGACAAAGGCCGGATGAGCTCTGCAACGAAGTTGAAGCTGCCTGCCGAGGCGGCAACGTTCCTGGCGTCGTCCTCGTAAGCCAGATTGTCACAGGAGATGGCAAAACTCAGGGGGTAGCCGCTGACGGTGAGGTTGGCGCAGCCGGCCTCGATGCCTTTGTCCTTGAGCGAGGCCACCGCCTTGTCGGCTTCGCTGCTGACGCGACCGGCGACATAGAACCAGACCGCGCTGTAGACGCCGAACAGCATAACGACCAAGGCAGCGAGCCACATCAGCCGGCGGCGAAACTTCGACGGACGCTCGTCACTTGACGTCATGCTGCGGCTTTCATTAACGCGGGCGTGTTGCGGGTGGACTGTGGCTTACGCAACAAGCAAAAAGAACAGAAGAGCACCGATTCCGATGCGGCGGCGTCACTCTCGTGCAATCAGGCTTGGCGATATGGGCGATTTTTGGGTTTTTGGCTACGGCTCGCTGATCTGGCGACCGGGATTCGCCCATGTCGAGACACGGCGCGCGCGGCTTTACGGCTACCGCCGGTCGCTGTGCGTCTATTCCTTCGTGCATCGCGGCACGCGCCAGCGGCCGGGCCTGGTGCTAGGCCTCGACCGTGGCGGCTCCTGCATCGGGCTGGCCTTTCGCGTGCCCGGCGAGCTGCGCGATGAGGTGCTGACCTATCTGCGCGAGCGCGAACTGGTGACCAGCGTCTACCTCGAGCGTGTGCTCGATATCAGCCTCGACGGGAATGGGGCGGCCGCGGGAGAGAGAGTGAAAGCGGTCGCCTATATCGTCGACCGCCAGCATGAGCAGTATGCCGGCGGGCTCGACCCTGCGCATGCGGCAGGTGTTATCCGTGGCGCCGTCGGCCAGTCCGGAAACAACGAGGACTATGTGCTCAACACGCTGCAGCATCTCGCGGCGCTGGGTATCAGCGACCACTGGCTGGAAGAGGTGGCGAAGCGGATCGCCTCGTGAGCCAGTAGACCACGGCGAGCCTGCAGGCGAAGCGCTCGCGCCTTTGTGAAGCGCTGGCCCGCTGGAAAAATTGGCTGAGGCCTTTGACCTCGGCGCGGCGAGACCTAGCTTAGCTGCGGCCCGAAGCATTCGGGTCGCCCGCCGCCAGCCCACGGAGACCCGTCTTGCAAAAACGCCGTCTCGGTCAAACCGACCTTTCCATCGCGCCGCTGGTTCTGGGCGGTAATGTCTTCGGCTGGACCGCGGACGAGAAGACCTCCTTCGACCTGCTCGACCGGTTCGGCGACGCCGGCCTCAACGCTATCGATACGGCCGATGCCTATTCGCGCTGGGTGCCCGGCCACGCGGGCGGCGAGTCCGAGACCATTATCGGCAAATGGATGAAAAGCCGCGGCAACCGTGACAAGATCATCGTCATCACCAAAGTCGGCTCGGATATGGGACAAGGCAAGAAGGATCTGTCCGCTGCCCATATCGAAAGGGCGGTCGAGGCGTCGCTTGAGCGGCTGCAGACCGATGTGATCGACCTCTATTTGTCGCACTGGCCGGACCCGACCACGCCTTACGAAGAGACGCTCGGCGCCTACCAGAAGCTGCTCGCTGCCGGCAAGGTCCGCCATATCGGCGCCTCGAATCTTGACGCCGGCCAGCTGCGCGCCGCGCTCGATGTTGCCAGCCTGCGCGGGCTGCCGCGCTACAGCGTGCTGCAGCCGGAATACAATCTCTACGACCGCTCATCCTTCGACGGGCCGCTGCATGATCTGTGCGTTGCCGAGGATATCGGCGTCATCACTTATTTCAGCCTCGCCAAGGGGTTTTTGAGCGGCAAATACCGTAGCGAGGCCGATCTCGGCAAAAGTGAACGCGGCGGCGGCGTGAAGGCTTATCTCAATGCGCGCGGCATGCGCATTCTGGCCGCACTCGACACTGTGGCGGCGCGCCATTCGGCCAAGCAGGCGGAAGTAGCACTCGCCTGGGTGATGGCGCAGCCGGGCATCACCGCGCCGATCGCCAGCGCCACGACGCTGGACCAGGTCGACAGCCTGGTGCGCGCCGCATCGCTGAAGCTCAGCGCGGAGGATCTCGTGGCGCTGGACAAGGCCAGCGCCTAGCCGCGCAGGTTCGGCACGATCGTTCAAGACGACGGCTGTCCGCCTTGCCACACTGTTCTCCATTATTGTGGAGAAGAGGCAGCATGGCCGCAGAGATTCTTTCGCAGGCGCAGCCCTGGCAGCAATTGCTGGCGCTGGTGCTGGCGGCAACCGTCGTCATGGCAGTCCTGGCCCGGCGACGATCAGCGTCACGGCGATAGGGGCCGCCTTCGGCCTGCGCAATTCGCTTCACTACACATCGGGGATCATTTTAGGCACGGTCGCGGTGCTGCTGGTCGTGGCCACCGGCATCAAGGCTATCCTCACCTCGATGCCGGGCGTAGCGCCAGTGCTGGCGGTCGCTTCCGCCGCCTATATTCTCTACCTCGCCTACAGAATAGCGACTGCGCCGCCGCTGGCCGCGCGTGACAGCAGCGCGGTTCTGCCGACCTTCCTCGGCGGCTTCCTGCTCGCCGTTGCCAACCCGAAAGCCTATGTGGCGATTGCTGCGGTCCTTGCTGGCTCCGCGACCGCAGCCGGCGCCGATGCTCTCGGCATCCCGGCCAGGCTGGCGGTTCTCACCCTGATGATCGTCGCCATTCATGTGCTGTGGCTGCTGGCCGGCGCGGCCTTCGCCCGCACCCTACGCCAGCCGCTGGCGTCGCGGATCATCAATCTGGCCTTCGCGGCGACGCTGGTGCTGACCACGGCGCTGGCGGCGTGGCCTTGAGCCGGCTCGCAGAAGAGATCAAGCTTTGGTCTTTTTTGTTTTGACGCAATTCGGCACGGAAAAAACCGCTCACACTTTTCCTGGAATTGCTTTGGCGGCCGCGGCGAGTTCGGCCAGCCGTTTGACCGCCGTCGGCGGCATTTGCGGCGGGTTAGGAGCCTGCGATGCCTCGATCAGCAGCTGGTCGCAGGCGGCTTCCGTATCGCCGATCAGCCGGTCCATGAATTCGTCCTTGCCGAGCCCGGGCGGAATCGGCGGCAGGAAGCGGGCCTTGATGGTGCCGGGAAAGCGCAAGAATTTACGGCGAGGCCAATAGAGGCCGGCGACATGGGCGACCGGTACCACCGGGACGCCAAGCTGCGTATAGAGCTCGACAATGCCGTATTTGTAAGCCGGCTCGTCGCCTGGCGCTCGGCGCGTGCCTTCGGGGTAGATAATCAGCTGGCGCGGATTGCGCCCCATCTCCTGCTTTGTCGATGCAACGACCTGCTTCAACGCCTTGGAGCGGCTGCCGCGGTGAACCGGGATCATCCGCATCTTCAGGATGTACCAGCCGAAGAAGGGAATCCAGGTCAGCTCGCGCTTCAGGATATAAAGCGGGTCGTGTAAAAACGGAAAGAAAGCGATCGCGTCCCAAAACGACTGGTGTTTCGGCGCCAGGATGAAAGAGCCCTCGGGCAGGTTTTCAACGCCGGTGATGTCGCTCCTGGTGCCGGCGATCTTGTCGTAGAGCCACAGGCTGGTGCGCGACCAGAATTTAGGCACGAACCAGGCGCGATGGCGTGGCGAGAGGAAGTAGTAAGGGGTCCAGAGGACCATCTGGACGATCAGATTGACATAGAAGACGAAGTTGAACGCCAGCGAGCGGATATAGAGCATGCGGGGAAGGGCCCGTTGAGGAGGTGTGCGTTGGTTACACCAAGCGCGGGCAAAAAGGAAACGCCGCAATGGCCTGACATAGGCCGGCTCGCCACTGACTCAAGCCAGTCTCAACTCACCACGTCGCCTGCAATAGCCGCTGCTTCAGCCGCGGAGCGGCGAAATCGAGGAACGCCCTGAGTTTCACCGCCAGCAGGCCTTGGCCGGCATGGACGAGGCTCACCGGCCATGGCTGCGGCTCTAAGGGCCGCAAGACCGGGACGAGCACGCCGGAACGTACTGCGTCCGCGATCTGGTAGGAGAGCACCCGCGTCATCCCGGCGCCTGCAATCGCGGCATCGATTGCAGCTTCCGCCGTGTTGACGCGCAGCCGTGAGCGGATCGGCACGATCAGTTCGCCCTTGTCGCCGGCAAAGCTCCAGCTGGCGAGAGCGGAAGGCCCCTCGAAACTGATGCATTCATGCGCGGCCAGATCGTCCGGCGTCCGCGGCATGCCATGCGCGGCGATATAGGCGGGGCTGGCGCACACGACGCGACGGATCGCGCCGACGCGGATGGCAATGAGGCTCGAAGGCGCAAGCTCGCCGATGCGGATGGCAAGGTCGAGATGTTCCTCCGCCAGTTGGGTTATCCGGTCAGCCAGCGTCAGGCGAATGTTGACTTGAGGATAAGCCGCCAGGAATTCGGTGACGACAGCCAGCACGTGCAGGCGACCAAAGACGACCGGCGCGGTGATGAACAGGTCGCCGGTCGGCGTGCTGTATTCGCCGGCAGCGGTGCGTTCGGCTTCGCCGACCTCGCCGAGGATGCGGCGGCAGGCGGCGAGATAGGCCTGGCCGGCATCGGTCAGCGTGAGCTGCCGGGTCGAACGGTTCAGCAGGCGCGCCTGAAGGTGCTTTTCGAGGTCGGAAACCTTGCGGCTGACCGTTGCCAGTGGAATGCCGAAATGGCGGCCGGCAGCGGAAAGGCTGCCCGCTTCCACCGCGGCGACGAACAGCGACATGGCTTCGAGACGATCCATAGTGTCTTCCGGAAATTGGAAGGATGGCTTGCAACTATGCCATCTACATCCAAAACATGGAAGGACCTACCTCTTCGCGTACAATGGCCGTGTTTCGACCTCGCGGAGGCTTCCATGAATGCTCATACTTTCACCAGCGATGTCGCCTTCACGCCGACGGTCAAGGCGATCCAGACCCGCAAAGGTTCGCGCAAGGGCTATGCCAGCGCCGAGGAGCGCGGCGGATGGCGCGCCCATATGACGCCCGACCTCGCCGACTTCATCGCGGCGCAGACCAGCGTCTTCCTGTCGACGGCAAATGGCGAGGGTCAGCCCTACATCCAGCATCGCGGCGGGCCAGCCGGCTTCCTCAAGGTGCTGGACGAGAAGACCATCGGCTTTGCCGATTTCTCCGGGAACAGGCAGTTCATCACGCAGGGGAATCTCGCCGACAACAACCAGGCATTCCTGTTCCTGATCGACTATGCGCATCGCCAGCGCGTCAAGATCTGGGGCACGGCGCGCGTCGTCGAGGACGATGCCGAGCTTCTGGCAAGGCTGATGCCGCAGGACTACAAGGCGCGCCCCGAGCAGGTCATCTTGTTCACCGTCTCGGCCTGGGATGCCAATTGCCCGCAACACATTCCGCAGCGATTCGAGGCCGCCGATGTCGCGGCCGCACTCGCCGAACGCGACAAGCGGATTGAAAGCCTCGAACAGGAGATTGCGCGGCTGCGTGGCGCGGAAGACGGCACGGCCAAGGGGTAATCGAGCGCCGTCAGAATCGTCTGTCCAATTCCCAAGGGAAAGCGTACGTGCTTTTCCCGGGAAAACCGCTACACACTTTTCCTGGAATTGCTTTAGTCCTTGGCGGTCGAAACCTCGGCCAGTGCGACGCTGTCGGCAGTCTGGCGGACCGGGACGACGCCGCGCGCAAGCGCCAGCAGGTATTTGCTGTATTCGGTCAGAAGCACGCGTAGCGCTTCCGGCTTGGTCAGCCAGTCGCCATTGTCCAGATTGGTGTTGACCACCGGATAGGGTTCAAGCCTGGCGCCATGCAGCAGGCGGCCCATCTCGAGCAGGCTGCGCGGCATGTGGTAATTGTTGGTGACGAGGATGACGCTGCCATAGGCGTGGCTCTCCACCCATTTAGCGCTTTCCTCGGCATTGCCGATCGTGTCGAGCGCGGCGCGGTCGATGTCGACACAGCAGGAAAACAGCGCCTTGTCGCCGCCGGTAGCAGCCTGCAATTGGCGGCGGCTGGCAGAGGGATGCACGCCTGAGATCAGCAGCCGCTCGCCCTTGCCGGAGGCAAGCAGATCGAGTGCTGCGTCGAGGCGGGCCTGACCGCCGGTCAAGACGATGATCGCATCGGCCTTGGCCGGGTTGGTCGGGGTCGTCATGTGGCTGACCTTGCTGGCGAACCAGCCGAAGCCACCGGCAAACAGGGCCACCAGCAGCAGTAGACAGAGGGAGGCGAGACGCAGGGCGGTGCGCAAACGGCCCAGCCCGGTACGCACACGCAAACGCACCACTGGCATCTGTCCAGCCGTTCCGGTCGACTCCCGCGCGTTCATCATCCTATGGTTAATCCTGAAATGCCTTTTTGGTAAGGAAAAAAGCGCACATTGCGTTACGTCGGTTTTCGATCCGTGATCGTCCCTTCCATTCCTGTCCTTGCCCCCGAACTGTTTTCGCTTCTGCCCTCACGGTTCACCCCGCATCCGGCTGGCGGACATCGATGTCGCTGAGATAGGCGACGACGGTGGCGTGCGAGGTCGCCGCCGTCAGTCCGCCGATCACCAGCACCATCAGGCCGACGCCGAGATAGCCTGCCGATCCGATGGCGAAATTGCCGAACAAAGCGGTGGCCTGGTCGGCCTGCGGCGTTGCCATGTTGCGCGACGACCACCAGGAAAAGACGATGAAAACCAGGATCGCGGCTGCGCCGCCGGCGGCCGCGCCCTTCATGCCGGTGACCAGGAAATGCCAGCGGAATTCGCGCGCGATGAAGCGCGCCTCGGCGCCGACGAAATGCAGCACTTCGATGATATGGCCGTTACCCGCCATAGCGCCGCGCGTCGCAAACACTACGGTCAGCACCGTCGCCGACAGCATCAGGACCAGCACGGCGATGCCGATGGTGACCGTGGTGCGGGCCATGGCGACCAGCCGGTCGACCCATGTACGGTGATCGTCGAGCGAAGCACTCGGCAGCTTGGGCGTGAGCGCCGCACGGATGGCGCTAAAGTCGGGCGGACTGGTCTCGTCGATGGTGACGATGATCAGGCGCGGCACCGGCAATTCGTCGATATTCAGGCCCGAGCCCAGCCATGGCTCCAACAGACGCGCGGTGGCGTCGCGATCGATGATCCGGGTTTCCTTCACGCCGGGGAATTCGCCGACGATCTGCGAGGCCTGGGCAAGGGCTGCCTCCATGTCGAGGCCGTCGACCGGTTTGATCTGAATCGTCGCCTCGCGCGAGATCTGGTTTTCCCAGACCGAGGCAGTGTCGCGCACCAGCGTGACGGCGCCGAAAGTCAGGCAGGACAGGAAGGTCATGATGGCGATGACCAGCACCAAGGCGCGGCCGGCAATATTCTGCGCCGGCACGATCGGCGCCATGCGGCGGTGGACGCGCTGCGTCGTCGTCGCGGGCTCGGCGGCGTCTTCATGCAGCTGTTCGGCCGATAGCTCAGTCATAAATATCCAGCCTTCCGCCGGCCAGGATCATGCGGCGCGCGTCGACCTGCTCCATCAGGCCGAGATCGTGAGTGGCGATCACCACCGCGGTGCCGAGCCGGTTGAGCTCAATGAACAGCCTGAGCAACCGGCGCGCCAGCGGCGGGTCGACATTGCCGGTCGGCTCGTCGGCAAGCAGGATTTCGGGCTGTTCGATCAAGGCCCGGGCGATTGCCGCGCGCTGCTTTTCGCCACCCGAAAGGACCGGCGGCAGCACATGCATGCGCTCGCCCAGGCCAACCCATTTCAAAAGTTCGGTGACGTCGGTGCGGTAGCTCGCTTCCTCGCGGCCGCGCACGCGCAGCGGCAGAGCGACATTCTCATAGGTGGTCATGTGGTCGAGCAGGCGGAAATCCTGGAACACCACGCCGATGCGGCGCCTGAGATGCGGCAGTTCAGCGCGCGAGATGCGCGAGCGGTCCTTGCCGAAGATGGTGATCAGCCCGCGTGTCGGCTTCAGCGACATGAACAGAAGGCGCAGCAGCGTCGTCTTGCCGGCGCCGGAGGGCCCGCTCAGGAACTGGAAGGAGCTCTCCGGAATGTGCAGGGAGATGTCGCGGAGGATTTCCGGACCCATGCCATAGCGGAGGCCGACATTTTCGAAGCGGATCACGTGCGACGACCTGAGGTGTGTGGCGGCGGCGTGCCAGCCCTTTCTGTCCAACGACCATCGGCCGCCATGGTTAACCGTCGGTTAATTTTCGCTGTTTTTGAGTGCGTCACAAGGGTTCCGGTGGGGAAGCGTTAACCATTTCCATTTACGCAAAAGAAACGAAGAGGCAACAGCGGGGCCATGATGGCTGAGCAACGAACCGCGCGCCCGGTTTCCGGCGAAATCATGACCGGGACAAGTGTCGCACCGGAATCGCGGCCTGTGGCGACCGACATCGTCGATGCGGATTATGAGGTGCTGCCGCAGCTGATCCCACTGATAGAAGCCATGCCGACGCCGGCGCGCGACATCGCGACGCCGTCGATGGAAGGCATGGAGATGCTGCGCAAATCAGATGCGTCAGCCGGGCGGCCGGCATCGCGTGGCGGGCCGATCTTCTGGATTGCCGGCATCGGTGCGGCGCTTGCCGCCTTCTGGGTCTCGGGTGGCCACGCGCTGGTGCGCCAGACGCCGTTCTGGTCAGTCGAACAGCCGGAGGGCGCCGTACTCAGCATTGCCGGCGTCACGTCGCGTGTCGACGCCTCAGGACCCGCCCCGGTGCTGTTCGTGGATGGCGAGGCCGTCAATGACGGTTTGAAGGCGGGACAATTGCCGCCGCTGGAGATACGTGTCACCGGCAATGACAGCCGCATCACCCGTTATACTCTGGGGACATCCAACCGTTCTCTGGCGCCCGGCGAAAGATTCGGCTTTTCCAGCCGCCTCGATGTGCCTAGAAACGGCGTCAAGGCCGTGGCGGTCACCTTCGCCGGCTAGTCGGTTCTCTGGAAAGGTTGTTGATGCCAGTTGTGCGCGGCAAGGACATCGAGGTCCTGTTTTCGGCGTCCGCGATCGCGCGGCGCAATCTCGAACTCGCCAAGGAGATCGCCGAGCACGACTATCACGACCTGCTGGTGATTTCGGTGCTGAAGGGCTCGTTCATCTTCGCCGCCGATCTGATCCGCGCCATGCACGATGTCGGGCTGTCGCCCGAGGTCGAGTTCATCTTCATTTCCAGCTATGGCGCCGGCACCACCAGCGGCGAGGTGAGGGTGCTGCGCGACATCGACAATGAGGTCGCCGGCCGCGACGTGCTGCTGATCGACGATATCCTGGAGTCGGGCAAGACGCTCTCCTTCACCCGCAACCTGATGCTGTCGCGCGGCGCCAAAAGCTGCGCCATCGCGGTGCTGTTGGACAAGCGCATGCGCCGCCAGACGGAGCTGAACGCCGACTATGTCGGCTTCGACTGTCCCGATTACTTCGTCGTCGGCTACGGCATGGACGTCGCTCACGCTTTTCGCGAACTGCCGTTTGTCGGTGTGGTCAAAGGCGATGCCTGAGAAAAGGGCCCGACGCTTCAAATTTTCAGAAAAAGTCAACTTTTGCCCGCCAAATTCCGGCCCATGGCAAAGCTTCTGATAGTCGAGGACGATGAGTCCGTCCGCACCCTCGCCGCCCGCGCGCTCGAACGCGCCGGGCACTCGATCGATATCGCCGCCGACGGCGCGCAGGGGCTGGCGATGGTCAGTGCTGCAGGCGGCGGCTACGACCTCGTCGTCTCCGATATCCGCATGCCGGAAATGGATGGCATCGAGATGGCGATCGCCGCAGCCAGGCTTTTCCCTGACATGAAGATCCTGCTGATGACCGGCTATGCCGACCAGCGCGAGCGCGCCGAGGAATTGAACGGCATCATTATCGACGTCGTGCAAAAGCCTTTCACGCTGGCCGAAATCCGCTCGCGGGTCGACCAGGCGCTCGCCTGCTTCGCCTGACACGCTTCAGGCGGCATCCTGAGACGCGGCGAGGACAGGCGCAGCGCTCCGGCGCCGTTCGGTGTTGAGCGCCAGCAGACCGGCGCCGATGATCAGCGCCGCACCGATGGCAGTGGTCGAGCGCGGCACCTCGTCGAAGAACAGGAAGCCCCACAGCGGCGACCAGATGATGCCGGTGTATTCGAAGGTGGCGACGCGGTTGGCGGGCGCCAGCCTGTAGGCCTGCGACAGCAGAATCATGCCGGCCGAAGCGACGAAGCCGCAGGCCGCCATCTTGAGGAAATCCGGGGTCGTCGGCCAGACCCACGGCCGCACCAGGAATTCGAGGCTGGGGTGGACAGCATGGGTTATGCCGGCAAGCCAGAATGTGCCGGCAACCGCAGCGGCGCCGACCAGATAGGCGCCGTTCTGGTAGAAGGCCATGACGGTGGAGGATTCGGTGTCGCCGATCTTGCGCGCCATCAGCTGTGAAAAGCCGTAGAGCAAAGCCGAGCCCAACGAAAGCAGCGCCGCCCAGTCGAACAGGCCGGCGCCCGGGCGCAGCATCACGACCACGCCCAGCATGCCGATCAGCACGGTGGCGAGAGCCTGCCAGGATACCCGCTCGCCGAGATAGGGCCCGGCTATCGCCATGATGAACAGGGGCGCCATGAAATAGAGCGCCACCGCGTCGGCGAGCGGCAAGGCAGCGATCGCCAGATAGTAGACCGTATAGGAGGAGAACTGGATGAAGGCGCGTATCGTCAGCAGGCCGAACCGCTTCGAGGCGATGGCCCGCAGGCCGACGTCGGCGCGAACGAGAAAGATCAGGATCGGCAAAGCGACGATCGAGCGGATCCACATCACCTCGGTCACGGGATAGCCGGCCGACACCGCCTTGACCAGCGGGTCCTGGAGCGAGAACACCAGCACGCCAAGGCACAGGCTGATGATGCCGAGAACGATCCGGTTGCGCATGTTGTTCTGCCGGCCCTTGCCTTAACTGCCCGCAGCCGCCCGGCCATGGGGTAAAAAGAACCCGCCACCGTTTCGGGCAGCGGGTATGAGTGAGGACTCTTTGATTGGTCCGCAGCCGATTTCGCGGCGGCATATCCAATGGGCGAGCGGACTATGCTGCGGCGTTTGACATGTTGCAAACGAATTGGAATGATACCAGCGATCAAATTTGCTTATGACGGATTCGATGCGGCCACCCCTCGACAGCGATCTCCTGCGCACCTTCGTCGCCATTGCCGAAGCGGGCAATTTCACCCGGGCGGCGGAGCAGGCCGGGCGCACCCAGTCGGCGGTGTCGATGCAGATGAAGAAGCTCGAGGAGCTGGTCGGCGACAGCCTGTTCGAACGCGGCTCGCGCGGCGTGGCGCTGACGCGCCGTGGCGGCGAGCTGATCGTCAATGCCCGCCGCATCGTCTCGCTGCTCGACGAGACGGCGGCATCGATGGCGGCGGCACCGCTTGGCGGGCCTGTGCGCATCGGCATTCCCGAGGAATATGGTCACGCCATCCTGTCGCGCGCGCTCGGCGCCTTCTCGAAGCGTCACACCAAGGTCGAGGTCACCGTGCGCTATGCACATTCGGGCGCCCAGCTGGCAGCGTTGGCGGCCGGTGAACTCGACCTCGCCGTGGTGTTCGAATGGCAGGATCCTTCCGGCGGCGAGGTGCTGATGCACGATCCGACCGTGTGGGTGACATCGAGCCTGCATCACATGCATGAGGAGCGGCCGGTGCCGATCGCGCTCTACAACCGGGCCGGCTGGTGCAAGGACTTCGCCATCAAATCGCTGGAGCAGCGTGGGCTGGCCTACCGTGTCGCCTATACCAGCGACACCACCGGCGGCCTGAAGCTCGCCGTCACCTCTGGCCTGGCGATCGCGCCGATCTCGCACAGCAATATTCCGGATGGCTGTCGTGAACTCACCGCCGCTGACGGGTTCGGTCATATCGATTCCTCGAATGTGGTGATGCACCGCAGCCCAAATGCCTCAGGCGAGGCTATCGACGGCATGCAGGAGGCGATCCGCGAGGCGTTCGTCAACCGGCCGGCTTAGTCTGTTGCATCCTCGTAGAAATGCAGGCGATTGCCGAAGGGGTCGCCGACCGACACTTCACGGGTCTGCCACGACGTGGTTTCGAGGCCCGGCCGGGCGTAGCGGTATCTCTTGCCGATCAGTTCGCGGTGCAATGCCGCGATGTCCTCGACCTTGATGCGCATGGCTATACCCGGCGCGCCGTCGCCATGATGTTCGCTCAGATGCAGGACACAGCCGTCGCGGATTACACCCATATAGAGCGGCGCATTGTCGTCGAAGCGGTGCTCGAACTCGACCTTGAAGCCGAGAAAGTCGACATAGAATTCGCGTGCCTTGGCGATGTCGAAGATGCGCAGGATGGGCGTGACGGCACCGAGTTTCGGCATGGCGCTGATACCATTCAGTTCGACGGATGTTGCCTTGGAGGCTACTTCAGCTCCAGCAGCCGCTCGAGGTAGCTGCGCTCGATGTCGGGGCTGAGCGCGTTGCCGAGCCGCTTGCGAATCGCCTCGAGAATCTGGCGGGCGCGCTGCACGTCGATCTCGTCGGGCACCTTCACCGAATCGCCGAAATCGGGTCCGCGGCTGGCGCGTGGTCGGCCCAGCGGATCGCGGCCGGCGTCCTGTTGGCGGCCGCCTTCCTGGCTGCCGCCCTGGTCGCCCTGCATCGCCTGCAGCTGCTTCATCATCTCCTTGGCGCCCTTGCGCAGCGCTTCCAGCGCGCGACCCTGGTGGCCGACTGCCTGGTCGCCTTCGCCTTCGCCAAGCGACTTTTCGGCATTGCCCATGGATTTGCCAGCGTCGCCAAACCCCTCATTGGGTTGCATGCCCATGCCTTCCAGGCCCTTCTTCAGCTTGTCGAGTTCGCTCTGCAACTGGCCCTGGCCTTCCTGCAGCTGCTTCATCGCATCGGCGAATTCCTGCGGTGTCATCGACTTCGGCCGGGCGAGAGGATCGCGATCCTTGCCGACGCCCGGCTGGTCCGGGTCGTCGCCATTGCCTTCGCCGGGCTGCTGATTATCTCCGCGCTGCATCTGGTCCATGCGGTAGGTGTCGTTCATCATCTCCTGCTGGCGGCGCATGATCTCGCCCAGCTTGTCCATCTGCTGGCGCATCTCGCTGTCCTGCTCGCCGCCCTGCTGCTGACGGCCGGCCTGCAGGTTGTTCATCATGTTTTCCAGCTGCGACAGCAGCTCCTGCGCCTTGTCGCGGTCGCCCGACTTCGCCAGGTTCTCGATCTGGTCCATCATGCGGTCGATATCACTCTGACGCAGCTCGCGACCATTCTGCTGCATCTGCGGCGCGTTCGGGTTCTGCTTGGCGCGCTCGGCGAATTCCTGCAGGAATTCGTTCATCGCCTCGCGCAGTTCCTTCATCGCCTTTTCGATCTCTTCGTCGCTGGCGCCGCGCTTGATGGCGTCCTGCAGCGCCTGCTGGGCCTGGCGGAGCCGCTTTTCGGCGGACGAGAGATTGCCTTCCTCGATGCCGAGCGCGATTTCCCAGAGATAGGCAACCTCGTTGCGCAACTGATCGTCGCTGTCCGACATCTTCAGCCGGCTGCGGGCGCTCATGATGGCGAGGTAATGCGACATGTTGTCGAACGTGTCCTCGGGCCGCAGCGTGATGGCGTCCATCAGGTCGAGCACGCGCGGCTTGGCATTGGCGTCGAGCGCCAGCAGGCGGCGCTGCTCGACCACCGCCCGCGCCAGCGGGTTGGCGAAGGGCCGCTCCGGCATCACAATAGTCTTGGTTTCGCTGGTCGCGGTGTGTCCGGCATCGTCGGTGGCCACAAGCGACAGCTTGATGCTGGCGCCGGCCCAGACATGCTCGGTGAGGTCCTTGGTGGTCTTGGCGGCGTTCGCCTTGCCGCCGCGGCGCGGCAGCGCCAGCGGCAGGTCAGGCGGACCGTAGAGCGGATGCGCATCGGGCGCCGCCGGATCGGCCAGCGCGAAAACCGCCTTGGCGGTGGCCGCGCCATAGTCGTCGTCGATCTGGTAGTTTAGCTCGAAGGCGCCGTTGACGGCGCGCTTGGGCTCGCCGACGAAGCGGATCGTCGGCGGCTTGTCGGGGATCACCGCGAAGGCCCAGCGACCGAGATCGGCTTCGCCCGACTTCAGCGTCAGCGTGCCGTCGGCGGTCAGCTTGCCGGTGAACTGGCGCAGCTTGGGGGTCGCGGGGTTGACCGCCGCTGCCTTGACGGCCGCCACCTGTGGTCCCGACGGGTCGATGGCGCGAGCATTGCCGCCCTTGTCGGCAAAGCTTAGCGTTTCCTCGCCGGAGCCGCCGGTCACGCGCAGCGAGACGTCGCTGCCTTGCGGCACGGTGAAGGTGGCAACCGCCTGCTTGGCGTTGCCATCGATGACTGGCGCGGTCAAGAAGATGGGCGGCTTGCCGGTATAGGCCGGCGGGGTCACCCAGGCATCGATGCGCGGCGGTACGATGTCGCGCGCCGCATGGGCACTGAAACCATCGGACAGCCTGCCGCCGGACGGTCCGAAGGAGAAGGCAAAAGCGGTGACCAACAGCAGCGCCGCCACGGCACGCAATGCCCACGGATCGCGCTCCGGCACGCGCGTACGCGGCAGGTCGGCGCCAAGGCTGCCGAGCTTGTCGGCCATGCGCTTTTGGTGTTCGCGCCACAACGCCTGGGAAAAGATGCTTTCCTTGCCGCTGGGACGGTCGGTCTGCACCAGCACCGGGCTGTGCTGCAGCTGGTTGGCGGCCTCGATACGGCGGTCGATTTCAGCGGCGGATGGAAGCTTGAAGAAACGCAGCGGATAGAGCGCCGCCAGCGTGGCAATACCGAACGCCGTGACCAGGATAACGCGCGCAATGTCAGGCAGCCGGGGGAAAAGGCCGAGCCAGGAGAGGCTGAGAAACAGGCTGGCGATGATGAGCAGCGGCAGAAGCAGCGGCCAGCCGCGCTCGACCGTCATCGAGACCCGTGTCGCCAGCCGGCTCAGGGCAAGCCGCCCGGCCAGGCTGCGATCGCCACTGGAAATGGGGCGTTCCGTCATCGGCCCTTCCTGCCCGGGCGGGATGGCCCGGACTCAACAAGCAGAAGTTTACCAGCAAACACGGCAAAGGCGAGGCGGTTCCGGAAAACTTGAAAAGCTTTGACGGGTTTGCGTCCCACTTCAGTCGAAGCAAGGTTTAGAATTTCGCCGGATCGGTATTCGAGCCGCAGACAAGGACGGCGATCCGCTCGCCCGGCGCCGGCGTGTAGCGGCCGGACAGCAGCGCTGCGAAGGCCGCTGCGCCGCCCGGCTCGGCGATGATCCGCACCCGCTCCCACAGCGCCTTCTGCGCGGCAATGATGGCGTCGTCGGTGACCAGAATGGAGCGCTCGACAAAAGCCTCGGCGATCGGGAACATCATCTCGCCGACGCGTTTGGGCGCCAGCGAATCGGCGGCAACGCCTTCGGCGGGCGCATCGACGGGGTGGCCGGCTTCGAAGGCGTGATGCAGCGTCGGCGCGCCTTCGGGCTCGATGGCGATGATCCTGATGCCGCCGGCAAACCAGGCGGCGATGCCGCCGATCAGGCCGCCGCCGCCGACAGCGACCAGCAGCGTGTCGATGTCGGGCAGATCGTTTTCGATTTCGAGGCCGAGCGTGCCTTGGCCGACCAATGTTTCCTCCTGGTTGAAGGCATGGATCTGCAGCGCGCCGGTCTTTTCAGCAAAAGCCTCGCTGGCGGCCAGCGCCTCGGCATAGCGGGCGCCGCCGACGATCAGTTCGGCGCCGTAGCCGCGGATGCGCTGCAGCTTGGCCGCCGGGCTGACTTCGGGAACGAAGATCGTCGCCTTGTGGCCAAGCCGCATGGCGGCATAGGCGACCGCGGCGCCATGATTGCCGCCCGATGCGGCGACGACGCCGGCCGCAGGCACCGGCCGTTCGAGCAGATTGGTGAAGGCGCCGCGCGCCTTGAACGAGCCGGAATGCTGCAGGCATTCGAGCTTGAGGTCGACCGCCAGCGGCGGCCGGTCGAAATCGGCCATGTCGACGCGCAGCACCGGCGTGTGCCTGATATAGGGGCGGATGCGCGGTTCCATCGCGGCGATGCGTTCGCGCGTGACGGTGTTGCCGTTCGTCATGACCATCTCCTTGGGATTGACAGCAATTAGTAACTTGGCAAAATGGCTAAATGCAAGAGGTTGAAATCTTCAAGGCGATCGCCAATGAACGCAGGCTGCAGATCCTCGACTGGCTGAAGGATCCGCAGGCGCATTTCCCGGCCCAGGCAGACGGCGATCTGGTCGAGGATGGCGTTTGCGCGCTGCTGATCGCGGAGAAGCTCGGCATTACGCAGGCGACGCTCTCCGAACATATGCGCGTGCTTACCCAGGCCGGCCTGCTGCGGCCCAAGCGCATCAAGCAATGGACGTTCTACCGCCGCGACGAGGACAGCATCGCCGACGCAAGGTTGCTCATCCAGAACCGGCTGTAGCGCAGCCGGCGCTGCGGCTCCTATGCAAGCCAGTCGGGCACCGAATCCAGGCCGATCAGCTCGTCATAGGTCTGGCGCCGGCGCACGACGTGGAAACGGTCGCCGTCGACCAGAACCTCAGGCACAAGTAGGCGGGTGTTGTAGGTGCCGGATTGCACCGCGCCATAGGCGCCGGCGGTGGTGACGGCAATGAGGTCGCCAGACTTGAGCCGGGGCAGGTCACGGTCGAGGCCGAGATAGTCGCCGGTCTCGCAGACCGGGCCGACGACGTCGACCGCCATGCGCGGCGTGTCGGCCGGGGGCTGCACCACCGGCTTGATGTCGTGGAAGGCATCGTAGAGCGTCGGCCGGATCAGATCGTTCATGGCGGCGTCGACGACGAGGAAGTTCTTGGCGTCGCCTTCCTTCACGAATATCACTTCCGAGACCAGGATGCCGGCATTGCCGACGATCAGCCGGCCCGGCTCGAACATCACCTTCACTCCAAGCTTTGTCAGATGCTTCCTGACGATCTCGGCATAGGCATCGGGCAGAGGCGGCGGGCTGTTGTCGGTGCGGTAGGGGATGCCGAGGCCGCCGCCGAGATCGACATGCTCGACGGCGTGGCCATCGGCGCGCAGCGCGCCGACCAGTTCCGCCAGAAGCGCGAAAGCATCGTCAAAGGGCTGCAACTCGGTGACCTGGCTGCCGATATGGGTATCGATGCCGATAGGCTTGGTGCCCGGCAGCCCGGCCGCGCGGGCATAGACCTGGCGCGCCCTTTGCCAGGGAATGCCGAACTTGTTCTCGGCCTTGCCGGTGGAGATCTTCCTGTGCGTCCTGGCGTCGACATCCGGGTTGATGCGCAGCGAGACCGGCGCCACCTTGCCGAGCGCGGTGGCGCGGGCCGACAGCAACTCCAGCTCCGGCTCGGATTCGACATTGAAGCAGAGAATGCCGGCCTCGAGCGCAAAATCCATTTCGCGCGCGGTCTTGCCGACGCCCGAGAATACGATCTTGCTGGCCGGGATGCCGGCGGCGAGCGCGCGGCGCATTTCGCCTTCCGAGACGGTATCGGCGCCGGCGCCGAGCTTTGCCAGCGTCCGCAGCACCGCCTGGTTGGAATTCGCCTTCAAGGCGTAACAGACCAGCGTGTCGAGCCCGGCAAACGCCCCGGCGAACACCCGGTAGTGCCTCGTCAAGGTTGCCGCCGAATAACAATAGAACGGCGTGCCGACGCTTGCGGCGATGTCTGGTATCGCCACGTCCTCGGCATGGAGCACGCCGTCGCGGTAATCGAAATGGTTCACGAGAGTGTTTCCGGAAGTTGGAGCACGAGACCTGGTCAGAAAGTCCAAGCCAGTCTCATCGGCTCTAGATCAGCGGGTCGAGGATGAATTTCTTGTCCACGACCGGTTTTTCCGGCTCCGGCGGCACCGGCTGTTTGGCGCGCTCGGCGTCCTTGCGGGCCTGGACGGCCGCTTCATAGGGCGTGTCGAGACCGGCCTTACGGCCGCAAGCGGTCACGGCAGCCATCGCCGTCAGCAGCGTCAGCGTCACCAAAATCCTGCTTGCGGTCATCGATCCATCCGTCCGAAACTTTATGTGCTGCGCTTTTAACCGAGTTTTAGGCGCATTGCACCCCGGCATCATGCCTTGGCGATGCGCTTTTTCCAGCTGCGGATCTGCTTCCTGACCTCCGACGGCGCCGTGCCGCCGAAACTGGTGCGGCTCTTCACCGAATTCTGCACCGCCAGAACCGAGAAGATGTCTGCCGTGATGCCGGGGTTGATCGACTGCAGATCTTCCAGCGACAGCTTTTCAAGGCTCACCTTCTTCTCTTCGGCCACCGCCACCGCGCGGCCGGTGACATGGTGTGCCTCACGGAAGGGCAGGCCCAGCGCGCGCACCAGCCAGTCGGCGAGGTCGGTCGCGGTCGCGTGGCCCGAGCCGGCGGCTTTTTTCATGGCGGCGGCATTGACCGTCATGTCGCGCACCATGCCCGTCATCGCAGCCAGCATCAAATCGAGTGTTTCGGCAGCGTCGAAGACCGATTCCTTGTCTTCCTGCATGTCCTTGCCGTAGGTCAGCGGCATGCCCTTCATCACGGTCAGCAGCCCGACGAGATGGCCGGTGACGCGGCCGGTCTTGCCGCGCACCAGTTCGGCGGCGTCCGGGTTCTTCTTCTGCGGCATGATCGAGGAGCCGGTGGAGAAACTGTCCGACAGCCTAACGAAGCCGAATTGCGGCGTCGACCAGATGATGATTTCTTCGGCGAGCCGCGACAGATGCGTGGCGCAGATCGCCGCCAGGCTCAAAAACTCCAGCGCGAAATCGCGGTCGGAGACGCTGTCCAGGGAATTGCGCATCGGCTCGCGGAAGCCGAGCGCCTTGGCGGTCTTGTGGCGATCGATCGGAAAACTGGTGCCGGCAAGCGCTGCCGCGCCGAGCGGGCTTTCATCCAGCCGCTCGATGGCGTCGCGGACGCGCGACAGGTCGCGCGAAAACATCTCGACATAGGCCATGCAATGGTGGCCGAAGGTCACCGGCTGCGCCGCCTGCATGTGGGTGAAGCCGGGCATCACGGTCGCCGCATGCTCCTCGGCGCGGTCGAGCAAGGCTGAGATCAGCCCCTTCAGCGCCTCGGCGACGCGAAAGCACTCGTCCTTGACCCAGAGCCGGAGATCCACCGCCACCTGGTCGTTGCGTGACCGCGCCGTGTGCAGGCGGCCGGCGGCCGGGCCGATCAGATCGGCAAGGCGGGCCTCGATATTCATGTGAATGTCTTCCAGCCGGGTCGAGAACTCGAACGTGCCGGCCTCGATCTCTTTCAGGATCGTGTTCAGCCCGTGAGCGATTTTTTCTTGATCGGCCGCCGAAATAATGCCCGTTTCAGCCAACATCTCGCTGTGGGCGACCGAACCTCTTATGTCTTGGGCATAGAGTTTGCGGTCGAACGAAATCGACGCGTTGATCGCTTCCATGATCGCGGCCGGACCCGAGGCAAAACGTCCGCCCCACATCTGGTTGCTGGCCTTCTTGTCGCTCATCGCTATAACCCGTGCTCCGGAGCAGTCTTAGAAAATGGCAGACGGTAGCAGATACTTCCCGGCCCCGCGCCTGATCCTCGCCGCTTTGCTGGCGGGCGTGCTGGCCGGCGTGGTCGCGGTATATGTCAGCGAGAGCGGGTCTGGCAACAACGCAGCCACCGGCAGCGCACCTGCGGCCGGCGCGGGCAACAGCAAGGACGACGTCGCCTGCGCCGCCAAGAGCGACCGCGCCAAAAAGGTTGCCGCCGCGGCCACCGGCCAGGTGGCGGCATTGCTGCCCGCCGATCCGCCGCAATCGCTGAAAAGTCTCGCCTTCAACGGTCCCGACGGCAAGCCGATGACGATCGCCGATCAGGCCGGCAAGACCGTGCTGCTCAACCTGTGGGCGACGTGGTGCGCGCCCTGCCGTGCGGAAATGCCGGCGCTCGACGCCTTGCAGAAGGAAAAGGGCAGCGATGCCTTCGAAGTGGTCGCGGTCAATGTCGATGCCGGCGACGATGTGAAGCCCAAGAAGTTCCTCGCCGATATCGGCATCGGGTCGCTCGGCTACTACCGCGATTCGACGCTGGCGCTGTTCAACGACGTCAAGACGCGCGGCTTGGCGCTAGGCCTCCCCGTCACCATGCTGATCGATGGAGAAGGCTGCCTGGTCGCGCATATGAACGGACCGGCCGAATGGTCGGGACCGGATGCCAAGCGCCTGGTCGAGGCCGCACTCGCCCCTTAGAGCGGTTCACCGTTTCGTCGAAACGGCTACCCGCGCTAACTTTTTTGTTTCGACGCAATTTCGGACGGAAAACCGTTTCACACTTTTCCTGAAATTGCTCTAGGCTGAGCGCAGGGCCGCCGCCGGCGGCAGCATCAAGATGCTGCCGCCGCGTTGTTTGACGCTGGCGTCCTCTTGTGCCGCCGGCGCCGCGACGCCGGTCAGTTCGCTGAACGCCTCGATCGGGCTCGGCCGGCCTAGGTAGTAGCCCTGGCCGATCTCGCAGGCCTCGGCGTCGAGGAATTTCAGCTCGCCCAGCGTCTCGACGCCCTCGGCCAGAACCGGCAGGCCGAGACCGCGGCCAAGCCCCAGAACGGCGCGCACGATGGCTGCCACCTGGCCGTTGCTGTCGACTGATTTGATGAATGAGCCGTCGATCTTGATCTTGTCGAAGGGGAAGGCGCGGAGATTGGACAGCGAGGAGTAGCCGGTGCCGAAATCGTCCATCGCCACACGCACGCCAAGCGCCTTCACCTGGCGCAAGGTCGCCAGCGCGCGCGGCATGTCCTTGACCAGCGCCGTTTCGGTGATCTCGAGTTCGAGCCTGCCGGGCGTCAGGCCGGAGCCGAGCAGGACTTCATGCACCTTGCGGCTGAAATTCGGATTGTGGAGCTGCACCGCCGAGACATTGACCGCGACGGTGAGAGGGTTCTTCCAGCGCGCTGCCTCGGCGCAGGCCGTCGCCAGCACCCATTCGCCGATCTGGATGATGACGCCGCTGTCTTCGGCCACCGGGATGAAGGTCGCCGGCGACACGTCGCCGCGCTGCGGATGGCGCCAGCGGATCAGCGCTTCGAACCCAACCATCCGCCCGCTGCTGATCTCCTTTTGTGGCTGGTAGACGAGGCGAAACTCATCGCGCGCCATGGCCTGGCGCAGTTCGTGCTCCATCACGCGCCGGTCTCGCGCCTCGGCGCCCATCGAGGCCTCGAAGTAACGGTAAGTGTCCTTGCCCTCGGCCTTGGCGCGGTAGAGCGCGGTGTCGGCGTGGCTGACCAGGAGTGTCGGCTCATCGGCGTCGAGCGGATAAAGTGCAATGCCGATGCTGGCCGACACCAGCCCGCCACCGACCGACAGCCGGTTTTCCTCGCGCATGGCCGCCAGCACCGCCTCGGCGATGCGGCCGGCCGCCTGCGGATCGGGAAGGTTCGGAGCGATGATGGCGAACTCGTCGCCGCCGAGACGCGCCAGCATCTGTCCGTGGCGGAGCACGGCGGAGGCGCATAGCGCCACCTTCTGCAGCATGGCATCGCCGGCGCCATGCCCGAACAGGTCGTTCACTTCCTTGAAGCGGTCGAGGTCGAGCAGCAGCAGCGCAAGATGCCCACCCTTGCCGCCGCGATCCATTGCGGCAATTTCGGCCTCGAGCCGGCCGGAGAAACTGCGGCGGTTGGGGAGCCCGGTCAACGGGTCGAAATGGGCGAGGCGCAGGATCTCCTGCTCGGCCTTCCTGCGTTCGCGGATGTCGCGCACGGCGACCACGCTGTGCCGCTTGCCGCAATAGTCGATGCTTCTGGCGATAAGTTCGACGGGGATGGTGGCGCCGTCATGGGCTCTGAGTTCGGCTTGCTGTGCCTGTCCGCTGCAGTCGGACATGCCGGCCGCGGTGCGTTCGCCGAAGAGGTCGCCAAGCAGCATCGCGTTCAGCACTTCCGGCGCAATGCCGGTGAGTGCCGCGATGCTGTCATTGGCGCTGACGATGCGGGCGCCGTCGCAGACGATCAGCCCCTCGACGGCGGCGTTGGCGAGGCCGTGCATGCGCTCGGCCTCGAGCTTGTGACGCCGGAAGCGAAGGTCGATCCACAATGCTGCGGCTGAAAGCACCAGGATAGCCATGCTGACTGCGGCGGCGGCGAAGGCCTGCGACACCGGTTCGACCGTGAACTGCGATATCTCGATGGAGGAGTCCGGGAAGATCGACACCGCGCCCATGGCGATGAAGTGCAGGCTGCAGATCGCCAGCGTCAACAGGATGGCGGCGGCGATTGTGGCCTGCATGGACGGCCGTCGCAACACGACCAGCAGCGCCAGCGCGGCGAGGGTGACGCCTGTCAGCACCGAGACGCCGACCAGCAGCGGGTTCCAGACGATGCGCCCTTCGACCTCGAAGGCGGCCATGCCGATATAGTGCATGGCGGCGATACCAGCGCCGAGGACCGCGCCGCCGACCAGAGGGTAGTCGATGCCCCGGCGCAAGGTGGCGATCCACATGCCCGCAGCGGTCAGGGCGACGGAACCGGCGAGCGAAAGCGCCGACATTTCCGTATTGTAGGCGTTGGGGATTCCGGGAGAAAAGGCAAGCATTGCGATGAAGTGCGTCGCCCAGATACCGAAGCCGGTGGAAGTGGCTGCTATCATCAGCCAGGTATAGCGGTTGCGCTCGCTCGAGCGGTCGACATGGCGAAGCAGGTTGACCGCCGAGAAGGAAGAAATACCGCAAATGAGCGCTGCCAGTGCGACCAGTCTCAGATCGTGCTCATGCACGATACAATTATAGACCGTCAGCATCTCGCCCCACCTGCTCTCCCACAGCAATCAAGCCGTCCACTTGATTAGTATGCCACGCTTGACGAAGAATCGGTTATGCGAACTACAACTACAGCGGGTTTTTCGGGTTGTACGTTGCGGCGATCCTGTCTCATTCCAGACGCACGGTTACAGCAGCGCCTGGCGCGATGCCGCTCGGCCGATCTCGATCTGGCCGAGCGCCGGTTTGGCGGCCGCACGGTGCAGGTGCGTGGCGCTGTCACGCGGGCCCTTCACGCATCGCTGGGCGGTCGGCGATCCTTGCAGGCCCACCATGCCCCATTCTATCGCTGAGCCGGCTTGGCATTTCTCTCTGTCCTCGTTGCAAGGCGAGGGGGCGCGAAGTTAGCCGGGTATGAAATTCACGAAACAGCAACAAATCCGTTGTCCGATTGTCATCAGCGACACATATTGCGTTCGCGGGAGCGCCCCTTTCGCCAATGACAAACGGGAGATGAAACATGAAGTTGTTCGGCTTTGCGGCCGGTGTTGCCGCCACCTTGACCCTGCTTTCCACCACCTCCGCCTTCGCCGCCACCCAGATCAGTTGGTGGCATGCAATGACCGGCGCCAATGCCGAGGTGGTCGACAAGATCGCCAAGGATTTCAATGCCAGCCAGAGCGACTATGAAATTCTCCCTGTTTTCAAGGGCACCTATCCCGAAACGCTGAATGCCGGCATCGCTGCCTTTCGTGCGGGGCAAGCGCCCGACATCATCCAGGTGTTCGACGTGGGTACCGGCGTCATGATGGCCGCCGAAGGTGCGATCAAGCCGGTGGCCGATGTGCTGACCAGCGCCGGCGTGACCTTCGACAAGAGCCAGTATTTGCCCGGCATCGTCGGCTACTATTCGAAGCCGGACGGGACCATGCTGTCCTTCCCCTATAATTCCTCGTCGCCCATCCTCTATTACAACAAGGATATCTTCCAGAAGGCCGGGCTTGACGTGAACAATCCGCCAAAGACCTGGAACGAGGTGTGGGAAGCCGCCAAGAAGATCAAGGCGAGCGGCGCCGCTTCCTGCGGCTATACCTCGACGTGGTTGACCTGGATCCACCTTGAGGCCTTCGCCGCCTGGAACGACGTTTCCTATGGCACCAACCAGAACGGACTTGCCGGAACCGACGTCGAGCTCAAGATCAATGCGCCGATCTTCGTCAATCATTTCCAGGCGCTCGCCGACCTGGCCAAGGACGGCACCTTCAAATATGGCGGCCGTACATCCGAAGCCAAGCAGATCTTTCTTGCCGGAGAATGCGGCATCTTCACCGAATCGTCGGGGGGTCTCGGTGACATCGTCAAATCGGGCATGAACTACGGCATCGGCCAGCTTCCCTATGATAGTGACGCCAAGGGCGCGCCCCAGAACACCACGCCGGGCGGCGCCAGCCTGTGGGTGTTCGGCAACAAATCGGACGAGGAATACAAGGGCGTCGCGGCGTTCTTCTCCTACCTGTCCAAGACCGAAGTGCAGGAGTATCTGCACCAGAAGTCGGGTTATCTGCCGGTGACGCTCGCTGCCTATGAGGCGACCAAGAAGTCCGGCTTCTATGACAAGAACCCGGGCCGTGAGACGCCGATCCTGCAGATGCTGGGCAAGGCGCCGACCGAGAACTCGAAGGGCGTGCGCCTCGTCAACCTGCCGCAGGTGCGCGACATCGAGAATGAGGAGTTCGAGAAGATGCTGGCCGGCCAGCAGACTGCGCAGCAGGCGCTCGACAACGCGGTCGCACGCGGCAACAAGGCGATTCAGGAAGCGATCGGAAACTGAAGCGATTGTCAGTTGAACCTCGTCCACGCGGACCCGCGTGGACGATTTCCTGAATAGCGAGGGAATCACCCTGTCTCCACGCGTCGTCTTTCCCAACAAGACCCTGCCTTACCTGCTGGTGGCGCCGCAACTCGCCATTACGCTGATCTTTTTCTACTGGCCGACCGGGCAGGCGCTCTACCAGTCGATGCTTAGGGAAGACCCGTTCGGGCTGAAGAGCAAGTTCGTCGGGCTCGCCAATTTTCGCAAGGTGCTGGCCGACCCGGCCTACCTCAACTCGATCAAAGTTACGCTGGTGTTCTCTCTGGCGACCGCGATGGTCGCCATGGGTGTGGCCCTGTTGCTTGCCGTCATGGCCGAGAAGGTGGTGCGCGGCAAAGGCCTTTATCGCACGCTGCTGATCTGGCCGTATGCGGTGGCGCCGGCGATTGCCGGCATGTTGTGGCTGTTTCTGTTCAACCCCTCGATCGGTTCGCTGGCCTACGCCTTGAGAGGTCTCGGCATCGCCTGGGATCCCTTGCTTAACGGAAACCAAGCCATGATCCTGCTGGTATCTGCGGCTGCCTGGAAGCAGATCAGCTACAATTTCCTGTTCTTCGTCGCCGGGCTGCAGGCGGTGCCGAAGACGTTGATAGAGGCGGCGGCCATGGACGGCGCCGGGGAGACGAAGCGCTTCTGGACCATCGTCTTCCCGCTGCTCGCACCGACGACCTTCTTCCTGCTGGTCGTCAACACTGTCTATGCGCTGTTCGACACTTTCGGTATCGTTCATGCCGTCACCGGCGGCGGGCCAGGCAAGGCCACCGAGACGCTGGTCTACAAGGTCTACAATGACGGTTTCGTCAATTTGATCCTCGGCGATTCGGCCGCGCAGTCGGTCATCCTGATGGTCATCGTCATCTCACTCACGGCCATCCAGTTCCGCTATGTGGAACGCAAAGTCCACTACGGTTGAGCGCGAGCGATGATTGGTCAGTCCCCGCTTCGCGCCCTCATCGCCCACGCCGTGCTCATCCTGGGCATCCTGATCGTCGCTTTCCCGATCTACTACACCTTCGTTGCCTCCACGCAGACGCTGCAGACCATCCTCAAGCCGCCATTGCCTCTTTTGCCCGGCGACCAGGTCTGGAACAATTACAGCGAGGCGCTGTTCGGCGGTGTCGGCCGCATCGGCGGCGTCAGTGTCGGCCGATTGCTGCTCAACACCACGATCATGGCGCTCGGCATCGCGGTGGGGAAGATTTTCATCTCGATCCTTTCGGCCTATGCGATCGTGTTCTTCCGTTTTCCGCTTCGGATGGTCTTCTTCTGGCTGATCTTCATCACGCTGATGCTTCCCGTCGAGGTGCGCATCCTGCCGACCTACAAGGTGATGGTCGATCTCGGCATGATCGACACCTATGCCGGCCTGATCATTCCGCTGATCGCCTCGGCCACCGCCACGCTTCTGTTTCGCCAGTTCTTCATGACCATCCCAGGTGAGTTGGTGGAAGCGGCGCGTGTCGACGGCGCCGGACCATGGCGATTCTTTTTCGACATCCTGCTGCCGCTGTCGCGCACCAACATCGCGGCGCTGTTCGTCATCCTCTTCATTTATGGCTGGACGCAGTACCTGTGGCCGCTGCTCGTCACCAACAGCAATGACATGAACACCATCGTCATCGCACTTAGAAAGATGGTCTCCTTCGCCGATGCCGATACCCAATGGCATCTGGTCATGGTCACCGCGATGCTGGCCATACTGCCGCCGATCCTGATCGTGGTGCTGATGCAACGCTGGTTCGTGCGCGGACTGGTCGATACCGAAAAGTGAGAAGCTGATGGCGACCATCGATCTGAAGGATGTGAAGAAAGTCTATCCCGGCGGCGTCGAGGCGGTGAGGGGTGTCTCGATCGCCATTCCCGACAAGGAGCTTTGCGTGCTGGTTGGGCCGTCCGGCTGCGGCAAGTCCACGCTGCTGCGGATGATCGCCGGGCTTGAGACCATTTCTTCCGGCACCGTCGCCATCGACGGCAAGATCGTCAACACGATCGGTCCGACCGAGCGCGACATCGCCATGGTGTTCCAGAACTATGCGCTCTATCCACATATGAAGGTCTACGACAACATGGCCTACGGGTTGCGCAACCGGGGTACTCCCAAGGACGAGATCGACAGCAGGGTTCGCTCGACCGCCAAGGTGCTGGAGCTCACGGCGCTGCTCGACCGGCGCCCGCGCGAGCTTTCCGGCGGCCAGCGCCAGCGCGTGGCCATGGGTCGCGCAATCGTGCGCAATCCAAAAGTCTTCCTGTTCGACGAACCGCTTTCCAACCTCGACGCCAAACTGCGCGGCCAGATGCGGGTCGAAATCAAGAATTTGCAGCGTTCGCTCGGTGTCACCTCGGTCTACGTCACCCACGACCAGCTTGAGGCGATGACGCTGGCCGATATTCTCGTCGTCATGAATGGCGGGTTGGTCGAGCAGACGGGCGCGCCGCTCGACATCTACGAGAAGCCGGCATCGACCTTCGTCGCCTCCTTCATCGGAGCGCCGCCGATGAACCTTCTGCCTCTTTCGCAAGGACCGGCTGGTCCGGCGCTGACCGACGGCAAGACGGTTGACTTCGCGCCTACGAACGCCGCCACGCTTGGCTTCCGCCCTGAGGATGCCGACGTCACCTTCAGTGCCGAGGCATCATCCGGCGCGCTTATTCTGCCTGCGGCGGTCGAGGCGGTCGAACCTGTGGGAGCCGAAAGCTTTCTTCACTGTGCCGCCGGCGGCAACCGCATCGCCGTGCGTGTGGCCGGCCGCGCCACGGCCAAACCCGGCGATCAACTGCGCGTCGTGGCCAGGGCCGAGAAGCTGCATTGGTTCGACAATGCTGGGAAACGAGTCGATTGACGCAGCCGCTCGCGCCAATCCGACGCATCGGCAGTTCAGGCGAAGACATGCGCCTTGCCGGAAACTGTCAGACGCACGATCTCGCCGACGGCAGGTGCGTCGATTCCCGGCTTGCGTAAGGTCAGCGGTGTGCTGCCGATCGCCGCGGCGTCCGGCGGATCGGGGTTGTTCAACAGCCGCACGGCAATGGTGCACATCGAGCCTGCGAATTCCGAGTCCGTCACCTCGGCGAATATCGTGCCCGCAGGACCCGACATGCCTTCGCGCGACGTGCGCTTTACCTGCACCTGCTCCGGTCGCAGCATGATGCGGGCGATGTCGCGCCGCTCCTTCGAGTCGACGGCTATGCGACCAAGCGAGGAGGTGGCGAAGCCGCCTGAAATCTTTGCCGGCAAGATGATGGCGTCGCCAAGAAACTCGGCAACCATGCGGTCTTTCGGCTGCAGATAGAGTTCTCGCGGTGTGCCGATCTGAGAGAACTTTCCGTCGCGCATGACCGCCACCTGGCTGGCGAAGGACAGCGCCTCGGCCTGGTCGTGGGTGACCAGGATGGTGGTGATGCCGGCGGCTTCGAGTAGTTCGGCGACCGCCTTGCGCATCGAGGCGCGCAGACCGGTGTCGAGCGCCGAGAACGGTTCGTCGAGAAGCATCAGCCTGGGCTTCATCGCCATGGCGCGGGCCAGCGCCACGCGCTGCTGCTGGCCGCCGGAGAGCTGGTGCGGGCGGCGCTTGAGGATCGCCTTGTCCAGCCCGACGGTATAGGCGAGCTCGGCGATGCGCTCGGCGCGCTGGTCCTCGCCGCGGGCCATGCCAAAGCCGATATTGTCGCCGATGCTGAGATGCGGGAACAGGGCGCCATCCTGCGCCACCAGGCCGATGCCGCGGCGGTGCGCCGGCACCGCATGGCCGCCATTGGCCAGCACCTCGCCGTCGAGCACGACGCGGCCCTGGTCGGGCGCCTCGAAGCCGGCGATCAGCCGCAGCAACGTCGTCTTGCCGCAGCCGGACGGGCCGACGATCGCGGTGCGACTGCCGCTTGCGGCGCTGAGCTCGATGCCGGCAAGGGCTGCGACCGGGCCGTAGTGCTTGGTGAGGCCACTGATTTCGAGAAAGCTCATCGCCCGGCCATCCGTTTCGACTGGACATAGAGCAGCCAGGTCAGCGGCAGCGACATCGCCACCATGATGAAGGCGTAAGGGGCGGCGGAGGCATAGTCGATCTCGCCGCTATAGGACCAGAACGCCATGGCCAGCGTGCGCGTGCCGTTGGGCGCCAGCATCTGGGTGGCGGTCAGCTCGTTCATGATGCCGAGCGCGACCAGCGCCATGCCGGCCGCAGCCCCCGGCGCCGACAGGCGAATCGTTGTCGACCAAAGCGCCTTCAGCGGCGGCCGGCCAAGGCTGGCGGCGGCGCGTTCGAGCTCGACCGGCGCCTGTGCGATCGAGGCTCTGAGGCTGATCAAGGCGCGCGGCAGGAACATCAGGGCATAGGCGACCAGGATTGTGAACAGCGTCTGGTAGAGCGGCATGGCGATGCGCACGGTAATGGTGACCAAGGCCAGCGCGATGACCACGCCGGGCAGCGAACCGACAATGTAGTTGCAGCCTTCGAGCAGCCGCTGCAGCGGTCCCGGCGCGCGGATCGAGATCCAGGCCATCGGCATGGCGGCGATGGTCGCAAGCAAGGCGCCGGCCAGCGCCAGGAACAGTGTCTGGCCAAGCGCCAGGCCGATCTCGTCCAAACGCCAGACATCGGCGCCGCCGGCGACCAGCCAGCGGCCGATGGTGACGAAGGGCACGCCGATGGCGAGCAGCGTGGTGACGGCAGGCAGAGCCAGGCAAGCCAGCGTGGCGCGCCCGAGCCTCGAGCGCTGCCGGTGGCGCGCCGCGCCTGAGCCGACGCGGGCATAGCGCTCTTCGCCGCGCACCAGCACCTCCAGAGCGAGCAGCACGAAGCAGCATGTCACCAGGACGCCGGCCAGCATGTTGGCGGCGGGGCCGTTGAAGGTCGACTGGAACTGGTCGACGATCGCGGTGGTGAAAGTGTCGAAGCGGATGAAGACATAGAGGCCATATTCGGCAAGCAGATGAAGTCCAACCAGCAGCGCACCGCCGCAAATGGCGAGCCTGAGCTGCGGCAGCACGACGCGCCAAAACACGCGCCATGGTCCGAGGCCAAGCGCTGCGGCCGCATCTTCCAGGGCGGGATCCAGCCGGCGCAATGCGGCCGCTAGTGGCAAATAGAGGAATGGGAAATAGGCAAGGACCGACACCAGCACGCCGGCCCACAGGCCATGCAGTCCCGGCACCAGGGTAATCCAGGCATAGGAGTGCACGAAGGCGGGGATGGCAAGCGGCGCTACCGACAGCCAGGCCCAGAGGCGGGCGCCTGGCAGGTCGCTGCGCTCGGTCAGCCATGCCAGCGTCACCGACAGCACGGTGGCGATCGGCACGGTGAGCGCCACCAGAAGCACGGTGTTGACCAGAAGTTCGCCGACGCGCGGCCGGAAGACCAGGGCCGAAGCAGTGTCCCAGCCGATCTGCACGCCGATCCAGATGATGAACGCCAGCGGCAGCAGCGACAGCAGCGAGACAATTATGGCGACAAGCGCGATCCAGGACATGGGCTTCCGGCGGGACCGCCCGACTGTCTGGCCTGAACGTGCGAGATCGACCGCAGTTTGCATCAGCTCGACCGCGCCACTGCCGCCGGGGCGGGGGCGCCGCAGGCGCGGCCGGAAACGCAATGTGTCGTCATGGACAATGCCATCTCGAAAACAGAGCGCTCCTGCGGAAAGTCCGGCAGGAGCGCAATCGTTGCCCTTTTAGGACGAACCCAGCCTAAAGCAAGCCGGCTGCCGTCATCAGGTCCGTCACCTTTTTGGAGTTCAGTGTCGCCGGATCGACCTTCGGCGCCTGCAGGTCGGCCAGCGGCACCAGCTTGGGATTGGACTGCGCGTCCTTGCCGATAGCGTATTCGAAGGACGTGCCGGTCTTCAGCACGTCCTGGCCGCCTTTGCCGGTCACCCATTTGAGGAACGCCTGGGCTTCCTTCGGGTGTTTGCTCGAGGCGAGCACGCCGCCGCCGGAGATCGAGACGAAAGCGCCGGGATCCTGGTTCTTGAAATAATGCAGTTCGACGTTCTTGCTGTTTTCGCCGGTCTTTGCCTGATCGCCGAAATAGTAATAGTGGTAGATGATTCCGCCTTCGATCTCGCCGGCATTGACCGCCTTCATCACCGTGCCGTTGCCCTTGTAGGCGGTGAAATTCTCCTTCATGGCCTTCAGCCAGTCGGCGGTTGCGGCTTCGCCCTTGAGCTCGAGCAGCGCGCTGACGATGGCCTGAAAATCGGCGCCGGAAGGCGAGGCTGCCCAGCGGCCTTTCCAGGCGGGATCGGCGAGATCGAGCATCGATTTGGGCAGCTTTTCGGCCGTGAGCTTGGTCTTGTTGTAGGCAAAGACGGTGCTGCGCGCCGCGACACCCACCCATTTGCCGCTGCTCGGCTGGAATTCGGCCGGGACTTGCGCCAGCGTGTCGGCGTCGACCGGCGCGAAAAGGCCCGCCGCTTCGACCAGAGTCATGGCCGGCGAGTTCTCGGTCAGGAACACGTCGGCCGGCGAAGAAGCGCCCTCGGCGACGATCTGGTTGGAGAAATCGCTGTCGCCGCCATTGCGCAGCGTGACCTTGATGCCGGTTTCCTTGGTGAAACCTTCGACCCATTCCTTGGCCAGGCTCTCATGCTGGGCGTTGTAGACGATGATGCCGGCATCCGCGGCCATCGCCGGCCCGGCGATCATGCTCACGGCCAGCGCTGTGGCCCCCGCTAGGGTGGAGAGCGTGTATCTCATGGCGTCATCCTCAATCTCGGTGGTTCTGGTTTCGCAGGCTGCACCTATCGATACCTGACAGCAGTAGTCAACATTGCTCGGCTGCTTCAATCGGTCGCCGCTCTCGCAAACTTTCGTGATTTTGCGGCACTTTGGCTTGGACATCATTTCGCCGGACACGTAACAAATCGGTGCCGAGGCGCGAAGATCGGGGAGTGAACTCTTGTGAGCGGCAAGGATGAGGCCGAGCTTTCCCGGCTGATGCGGGCCGCGATCGCGGGAGATGAAAGGGCCTACGCCGACTTTTTGCACCGGATCGCCGCGCTGGTTCGCGGCTTTGCGAGGCGCAAGATCGTACAGGGCGGGGTCGATCCCGAGGATGTTGTGCAGGAAACCTTGCTGGCCATTCATGTGAAACGGCATACCTGGCGCCAGGACGCGCCGGTGTTGCCATGGATCTATGCGATAGCCCGCTTCAAGCTGATCGATGCTTTCCGGCGGCGCGGACGGCGCATCGAAATCGAGATCGACGAGATCGCCGAGACCTTTGCCGAGCCGGAAACCGAGACCGTCAGCGAACGCGACATCAACCGGGCGCTGGACGGACTGCCGGCTGGGCAGCGTTCCGTCGTTTCTTCGATCTCGGTCGACGGCCGCTCCATCGGCGAGACGGCGGCCACGCTCGGCGTCAGCGAGACGGCGGTGCGGGTGTCGCTGCATCGCGGGCTTGCCGCGATCGCCAAGCGATTTGGGCAGGGGCGCTTCGGGCGGCAGTGACATGAGGACGGAGGATCTCATCAAGGCACTCGACGCCGACACAAGCAGCAAGGCGATGCCGCTGCGCTCGGCCTGGTTGATGGCGGCGGCAGCCGCGGCGGTGATCGCGGCTCTGGTCTTCTTTCTCACCATCGGCCCGCGTCCCGACATAATGACCGCCATGCACACGATGCGGTTCCTGGCGAAGTTCGTGTTCACCATCGTGCTCGCCGTCACCGCCTTTGGCCTGGTCCGGGCGTTGTCGACGCCGGGCGCTTCGACGGCAAGAGCCGCGGCCTGGATGCTGGCGGCGCCGCTGCTGGTGGCCGTGGCGGTGGCTCTCGAACTGTTCATGGTGCCGGAGCCGATGTGGAGCACGCGCATGGTCGGCTCCAACATGATGATCTGCATGGGCTTCATCCCGCTGATCGGCATCGGCCCGCTTGCCGTCTTCCTGTGGATGCTGCGCTATGGCGCGCCGACGCGGCCGGTGTTGGCCGGGGCGGTCGCGGGACTGCTCGCCGGCGGCCTGGCGGCGACCTTCTACGCCGCGCACTGCTTCGACGATTCGCCGCTTTTCGTCGCCACCTGGTACACGCTCGCCATCGCCGTCCTCGCCGGTCTGGGCGCGCTCGGGGGACGGTTCTTCGTGCGCTGGTGACCGGCCGTTCAAGATCGCCCAATAATCACCGATCCTTAATCATGCCGGCAATTGTTTGCGGGTTCACCGTGTTGCCGGTGGCTCCGGCGCAACCTTTCCTTAAAATCGATCATCCAGTGTTTTTTGCAGAAATGTGTTGCGCATGGGGTGGCATGCACAGTGATGCGACGAGAGCGAAAAAGCCTGCGGGCTGACAGTCACGTGGCTTTGGTGCTTGCGGCCGGAGGGCTTTGCGCTGCCGTGGTCGCGCTCCTGCTGTCGCGGCTCGATGTCAGCGCCGAAGTGCTGAAACTCTGCCTGCAGATATCGGTGCCGGTCGCCGCCGTTGCGCTGATTCTCGCCGCCCTGTTCATTTACCGGATACTGGACGACCGCCGGCAGATCGCCGAAAGCGAGCAGCGTTTCCGCCGCGCCATGGAGGATTCGGCGATCGGCATCGCCATTGTCGGCCTCGACGGCCGCATCCATGAAACCAACCCGGCCTTCGCCGCCATGCTCGGCTATAGCAAGCAGGAGATCGAGGCGCTGACCTTCTTCCAGATCACCCATCCCGACGATGTGCAGATCGGCCGTGAGACGATGGACGGCATGCGGGCGGGCACCGTCAACGCCTTCCACTTCGAAAAGCGCTACCTCAGGAAGGACGGCACGCCGGTATGGGCCCATCTTGCCGGTTCCGTCATTCGCGACGAGAAGAGCGGGAGCCCGCTCTACCTGGTCTCCCAGATCGAGGATATCGATGCGCGCAAGCAATCCGAGGCGCGCATAGCCGAAGCCGAAACGCGCTGGAATTTTGCCCTGGCCAGCGCCGGACAAGGCGTCTGGGATCTTGATATGCGGAAGGGCGGCACCACCTACTCCGCCACCTGGGTGAAGATGCTGGGCTATGCCGATGGCGAACTGGACGGCGACCCCGACCGCTGGCTGGCGATGATCCACCCCGACGATCGCGAAAACGTCGCCGAAGCCGATCGTGCCCATCTGGAGGGCAGGACACCGTTCTTCGAAGCCGAGTTCCGGATGCGCCACAAGGATGGCCACTGGGTCTGGATCCTCGACCGCGGCAAGACGCTCGAACGCGACAACGACGGACGGCTGGTCAGGGCCATCGGCAGCCTGACCGACATCACCCAGCGCAAGCAAACCGAGGAAAGCCTCATCGTATCGGCGGCAATGCTGGCCGACGAGAAGGAGCGGCTGAGGGTGACGCTGCAGTCGATCGGCGACGCCGTCATCTGCACCGATGCCGCCAACCGCATCACCTTCATGAACCCGGTCGCCGAAAAGCTCACCGGCGTTGTTGGCGCGGAGGCGCTCGGCAAGACGCTTGGCCATGTCTACTGGGCGGTGGACGAAGAAACCGGGCAAAGGATCGGCATGACGCGGCCGGCGCTCGGCAGCGCCAGCCCTGTCGACCAGAACAGTCGCGCCGTCCTCATCCGTCGCGACGACACACGCTGCAGCATCCGCCAGGTGGTGTCGCCGATCATGAACGACCGCCAGGAGTTCTGCGGTCTTGTCATTGTCTTCCAGGACTTCACCGATGCGCGCGCCTTGCAGCGCCAGCTCGCCTATGCCGCCGCGCATGATGCGCTGACTGGCCTTGCCAACCGTTCGAGCTTTATCCGCACCATGGAGGAACTGGTCGACCGGAGCCGCAAGGCCGACACAGCCAGGCCGGCGGGCGAACATCATTTCATGTTCATCGATCTAGACCATTTCAAGCGGGTCAACGACACTGGCGGGCACGCCGCCGGCGACGCCTTGCTGAAGCGGGTTGCCGAGGCCATTCGCGGTGCGCTTGGGCCGGAGGATATCGTGGCCCGCCTCGGCGGCGACGAATTCGCGGTCATCCTGAAAGCCGGGCCGAGCGCCGGCGCCAGGATTGCCGCACGCTCGGTCATCGACGCCATCCGCGGCCTGCAGTTCAGCTGGGACGGCCGGCCGCATGCGATCGATGCCAGCATCGGGCTGGCGCCAATCCACAGCAACAGCGGTGAAGTCGACGAGATCATCGCCCGGGCCGATGCTGCCTGCTATGCGGCCAAGGCCGCCGGCCGCGGCTGTGTTTCCGTGGCGCCTGACGATACCGGGTCAAGAGGCCAAGCAGAGCCGCCGCTTGCAGCGGCGTCCTGAGGGAGCACGGAACTTTCGTTCTGGTGGTTAGCGCGTCGGAACCGGATGCTCGCCGCGATAGTCGTAGAAGCCGCGCCCGGTCTTGCGGCCGAGCCAGCCGGCCTCGACATATTTCACCAGCAGCGGGCAGGGGCGATATTTCGAATCCGACAGGCCGTCATGCAGCACCTGCATGATCAACAGGCAGGTGTCGAGGCCGATGAAATCGGCGAGCTGCAGCGGTCCCATCGGATGGTTGGCGCCGAGCCGCATGGCGGTGTCGATGGCATCGACCGAGCCGACCCCCTCATAGAGCGTGTAGATCGCCTCGTTGATCATCGGCAACAGAATGCGGTTGACGATGAAGGCCGGAAAATCTTCAGAGACGGTGATGGTCTTGTCGAGCTGTTTCACATAGGCCTTGGCCGCCTCGAAGGTCTGATCCTCGGTAGCGATGCCGCGCACCAGTTCGACCAGCTTCATCAGCGGCACGGGGTTCATGAAATGTATGCCGATAAAACGCTCGGGACGGTCGGTCTGCGCCGCAAGCCGGGTGATCGAAATCGACGAGGTGTTGGTCGCCAGAATGGCTTCCGGGTTGAGCTGGGGACAGAGCTGCGCGTAAATCTTGCGCTTGACCGTCTCGTCCTCGGTCGCCGCCTCGATAACCAGATCGGCACCGGCGAGATCAGCCATGGTGGGGGCTGCGGAAATGCGCGCCATCGCTTCGTTACGCAGCTTTTCCTCAAGCTTGCCGGAGCCGACCTGGCGGGCCATGTTGCCGCTGACCGTGGCAATGCCCTTCTCGATACGGTCGGGCGAGACGTCGTAGATCAGCACCTTGAAACCCGAAAGTGCTGATACATGCGCGATGCCGCCGCCCATCTGGCCGGCGCCGATGATGCCGATCGTCTCGATCTTGGCCATTTGCAGCGATCCCGTCGAAAAGGCCTTTGCGGCCTGCTTTTTGTGCAGTGCAAACTAAAAGGGTGGGGCAGCTTCGTCTACCCCACCCTTTCACAATTTAATACGCTTTGGCAGAGAGCGTCAAAGCGCCTTTTGCAGTTCCGGCAGGATGACGAACAGGTCGCCGACCAGGCCGTAATCGGCAACCTGGAAGATCGGCGCCTCTTCGTCCTTGTTGATGGCGACGATGACCTTCGAATCCTTCATGCCGGCAAGGTGCTGGATGGCGCCGGAAATGCCGACGGCAATATAGAGGTCCGGCGCCACGACCTTGCCGGTCTGGCCGACCTGCCAGTCATTCGGGGCGTAGCCGGCGTCGACGGCAGCGCGCGAGGCGCCGACGGCTGCACCGAGCTTGTCGGCGACCGGCAGGATGACTTCCTGGAACTTTTCCGAGGAGCCGAGCGCGCGGCCGCCCGAAATGATGATCTTGGCCGAGGTCAGCTCCGGACGGTCGGTTTCCGAGAGTTTGTTCTCGACGAAAGTGGAGAGGCCGGGATTGGCCGCGGCCTTCACCGTCTCGACAGCTGCCGAGCCGCCCTCGGGCGCGCCCTGGAAGGAAGCGGTCCGCACGGTGATCACCTTCTTGGCGTCGCTCGACTGCACCGTCTGAATGGCGTTGCCGGCATAGATCGGCCGCTTGAATGTGTCTGGTGAAACCACTTCGATGATCTCGGAGACTTGCGCGACATCGAGCAG
This sequence comes from Mesorhizobium sp. M0052, assembly GCF_040323255.1. Classification (NCBI taxonomy): domain Bacteria; kingdom Pseudomonadati; phylum Pseudomonadota; class Alphaproteobacteria; order Hyphomicrobiales; family Phyllobacteriaceae; genus Mesorhizobium; species Mesorhizobium sp. M0052. The sequence continues at coordinate 112,235 of NZ_JAMYUS010000001.1, forward strand.
GGCCGCCACGCGCGGCGCGACATTCTTGCCCGAAGAGGTCGCCGGTGCGATTATGGTGTCGTAGGCGCCGGCCAGCGAGACAACGAGTGCGGCGAGCGGTTCGGCGAGGCGCTCGGCCAGTTCGTCGGCCTCGGCCAGCAGCACCTTGCTCACGCCCTCGAGCTTGGCAGCGGCGTCGGCCGCGCCCTTGGCGCCTTTGCCGGCGACCAGCACATGCACGTCCGAACCGATCTGCAGCGCCGCCGAGAGCGCCTTCGCGGTCTGGTCGGAAAGGCTGGCGTTGTCGTGTTCTGCGATGAGGAGAATGGTCATTTTATCTGTTCCTTCCAGTCTCAGAGCACGCCGGCTTCGTTCTTGAGCTTGTCGACCAGTTCGGCGACACTGTTGACCTTCACGCCCGCCTTGCGGCCGCTGGGCTCCTCGGTCTTGAGCACCTTCAGGCGCGGCTTGACGTCGGCGCCGTAATCGGCCGGGCTCTTTTCGTCGAGCGGCTTCTTCTTGGCCTTCATGATGTTGGGCAGCGAGGCATAGCGCGGCTGGTTGAGGCGAAGATCGGCGGTGATGATCGCCGGCATCTTCAGTTCCACCGTCTGCAGGCCGCCGTCGACTTCGCGCGTCACCTTGGCCTTGTCGCCGTCGATCACGACCTTGGAGGCGAAAGTGCCCTGTGCCCAGCCGAGCAGGGCGGCCAGCATCTGGCCGGTCTGGTTCGAGTCATCATCGATCGCCTGCTTGCCGAGGATCACGAGACCGGGCTGTTCGGCGTCAACGACGCCCTTCAGCACCTTGGCGACGCCGAGCGGCTCGGTCTGCTCGTCGGTCTTGACCAGGATGGCGCGGTCGGCGCCCATGGCGAGCGCGGTGCGGAGCGTTTCCTGCGCCTGCTGCGGGCCGACCGAAACGACGATGATCTCTTCGGCCTTGCCGGCTTCCTTCAGCCGGAGCGCCTCTTCCACCGCGATCTCGTCGAACGGGTTCATCGCCATCTTGACGTTGGCGAGTTCCACCGCCGAACCATCGGCCTTGACGCGAACCTTGACGTTCGCATCCACAACCCGCTTCACGGGCACAAGGATCTTCATTGTCTGTCACCTCTCCTGAGATATCCGGGCGCGCTATAGCAGCGTGCGCCTCCGCAGAGTTGTCGAAAGCCGACATTCCTGACTGAATTCCGGCCAAACGGAATCCTGGCCGGACGAATTCTGGTCTTCTGCCGCCTAGCGGTGGCGCTCTCCGTAGTTGTGGCGACGCAACACGTCAATATGCCACGGCAGCGGCCAAACCACCCAAATCGGTTCACTTGTGACCGGAAGCGCCACCCCGGCCCCAACGCGTCTCAGGTTGCACGGGAGCGGGACCGGCTGGCGCCGGCCCAGTAGAAGCGGCTGGCTGATCGGCGGGTTGCGGCTCGCCGTCGCCACCGGCGAGCAGCGGCACGCCGCGGCTGCGCATAATGAGCACCAGCACGCCACCGGCAATGATGCCGCCAATATGGCAGGCCCAGGATATCTGGTTTTCGCCGCCGGCGGCAAACATCACCACCTGGAAGCCGATCCACAGGATCAGCGGGATGAAGGCCGGGATACGCAGCGGAATCCGGGCAAAGACCAGCACCCACACTTTCACCCGGGGGTAGAGGACCAGATAGGCGGCGACGACGCCGGCAATGGCGCCGGAGGCACCGATCAGCGGAACCTCCGAACTCCAGGCGACGAGCCCCTGGAAGAAGGCGCCGGCGATGGCGCAAAGCAGGTAGAAGATGAGGTAGCGGATGTGGCCGAGTGCGTCCTCGACATTATCGCCGAACACCCACAGGAACAGCATGTTGCCGCCGAGATGAAAGATATCGGCATGCAGGAAGGCATAGGTAAGGTAACTCAGGCTCTCGGGAATGACGACGAATTGGGGCGAGAGTTCTGCCGTGTCGTGGACAACCGAAGGAATGAAGCCGAAGCCGAGCACGGCTGCGTTGTTGAAATTTTCGCCGCCGATCGTGGTGATGAGAAACACAAGCGCGTTGACCGCGATCAGGCCGATCGTCACATATTGCAGCCGGATGTGGCGCAACCTGTTGGAGTCGTAAAGCGGGATGAACATGCCCCAAGCCCTTTCCCGCCTTCGAAAATTCAGCGGTTCTTGCCGGGCACCCATAACACGTCGGCATTTCCGTTGTCATTGACCGCACGAGCGGCGACGAACAGAAAGTCCGAGACGCGGTTTATGTATTTCAGCCCCTCGCGATTGACATGTTCGGCCGGGTCCTGCGCCAGCGCCACCATGATCCGCTCGGCCCGTCGCGCCACGGTGCGGGCAAGATGAAGTGCTGCCGCCGCCGGCGTGCCGCCATTGAGCACGAAGGATTTGAGCGGCTGCAGATCCTTGTTGAGAAGGTCGATATCCTTTTCGACGCGGTCGGTCTGCGAGGCGATGATGCGCAGCGGCTCGTAGCCCAGCGGCTTGCCGTCGTCGGGCACGGCGAGATCGGCGCCGAGGTCGAACAAATCGTTCTGGATGCGGGACAGCATGGCGTCGATGGCGGGATAACTTGCCGCTGTGTGCAGGCGGGCGATACCGATGCAGGCATTGGCTTCATCGACGGTGCCGTAGGCATCGACGCGCAGGTCGGATTTCAGCCTGCGTTCACCGGTGCCGAGGCCAGTGGTGCCGTCATCGCCGGTGCGGGTGTAGATCTTGTTGAGCTTGACCACGTCGCCTCCCGAACGGCCGTCACTTGCGGGTGAAATACACCACCAGCAGGATCAGTGCCAACGCCAGCGCCTGCAGCAGCACGCGTGCCTGCATCAGCTTGTTCGAGCTCACACCGGAGCCGCCGCGCATCATGTTGATGAGGCCGCGGACAAGCACGATCACCACGGCGACCATGACGAGGACGAGGAGGACTTTGATGACGGTTGCCATGATCTGTTCCCAGTTCTGTTGCGATCAGGCGCGTCCGGCCAGAACGCGGTAGAGCATCGATGCCGGCAGGATGCGCTTGAGCATCACGCCAATCCTGGCCGGCACTGTTACCACATAGTGCGGGCGCGGGCGCCGCGACAGAAGTGCATGGCGCAAGGCCGCATAGACCACCTCCGGCCCCTTTTTCAGCCGTGATGAGCTGCCGCCGGCCCGAAGCCGCGCCAGCTGCGCGGCATAGGCGACGTGGTGGACGGAATTCTCGTGGTCGATGTTTTTCAGGAACCAGAACAGCCCGTTGCTGGCGATTTTCGAGGTCACCGGCCCCGGTTCGATCAGCGAGACATGGATGCCGCTGCCCCTGAGTTCCTGCTGCATGCACAGCATCAGGCCTTCGAGCGCGTGCTTGGAGGCTGAGTAGGCGCCGCGAAAAGGCACCGGCGCTAGCCCAAGGATCGAGGAACAATGAACGAGGCGGCCATGTCCCTGGCGACGCATTACCGGTACGATGCGTCGGGTGAGGTCGTGCCAGCCGAAGAAATTGGCCTCGAACTGCTCGCGCAATGCCGCAACCGGCAGGTCTTCCACGGCGCCGGGCTGTGCATGGGCGCCGTTGTTGAACAGGGCGTCGAGGCGTCCGCCTGTCCGCTCCAGCACCGATGCCGCAAGTGCTGCGATGGAATCCGGCTCACGGTAGTCGAGATAAAAGGCCTCGATGCCGTCGGCTTCAAGTGCGGCTATGTCATCCGGCTTGCGCGCCGTTGCAAACACGCGCCAGCCATCCGCCTTCAGCGCACGGGCGCAGTGGGCGCCTATCCCGGACGAGGCGCCGGTGACGATGATGGTGCGCAACTCTTTGGCAGGCGGCATCGTGGTTTGAGCAAGGGTTGCCATTTGCCACAATCCCTTCCCATATTCGCGGCGTCGAGACAATCGAAGGGAACGCGGCTCTTGATGCGGAATATCGTCGTGCTGCGCCGCGTGCTCTATGACGCGCTTGGCCATTTCAACACCGATGACGGCTGGGCCATGGCCAGCCATCTGGCGATCACTTCGCTCATGGCGCTGTTCCCGTTCCTGATCTTCGCCACCACGCTGGCGAGCTTCCTCGGTGCGCAGGCGTTCGCCGATACTGCCGTGCACCTGGTCTTCGACACCTGGCCCGAACAGATCGCCAAGCCTATCGCGCGCGAGGTGCTCAACGTGCTGACCGTGCGGCGCACCGATCTTTTGACCTACGGCGTGCTTCTGGCGGCCTATTTCGCCTCCAACGGCATCGAGGCGCTGCGCACCTCGCTCAACCGCGCCTACCGCGTCGCCGAAACGCGCGGCATCATCTACCGCCGGGTGCAGAGCATTTTCTTCGTGCTGATCGCGACGGCCGGTTTCCTGGCGATCAGCGTGCTCCTGGTCTTTGCGCCTTTGCTGGCGCGGCTGGCGGAAGCTCATTTCGAGTGGATCAAACCCTATACGGGCACGATCACGCTGTGGCGCTACGTCATCGCCTCAACCGTCATCATTGGTGGGTTGTTTGCCGTCCACTACTGGCTGCCGGCGGGCAAGCGCCGCTTTGTCTCGCTGGTGCCTGGCATCATCTTCACTCTGGCTGCGTGGCTTGTCGGCTCGACGATGTTCGCGACCTACCTCGACCATTTCTCGTCCTATGTGACGACCTATGCCGGCCTCGCCTCGATCATGATCGCCGTGGTTTTCCTCTATATGCTGTCGGCGATCTTCATCCTCGGCGGCGAACTCAATGCGGCGATCAGCCGCTTTCTCGAAGCGCGCGCACGGGTCGGCAGCTAGGTTTTGGCTGGCCGAGCCGTGGCCAGCCCGACGCCGAGCGTCGCGATTGCCATGCCGACGATCTGCACGAGGCTGAGCTGTTCGCCGAACAGCGCCCAGGCGATGACAGCGGTGACGGCCGGCACCAGGTAGAACAGCGACGCGACCTTCGACATCTCGCCGTCGCGGATCATCACCATCAGCAGGAAGATGGCGCCGATCGACAGCACCAGGACCAGCCAGGCCATGGCGAAGATCAGTTCGCCGTTGATGATCACCGTGTGGGTCTCCAGTGCCAGCGAAGCCAGGATCATCAGCGAGCCGCCGCCGATATATTGCCACATCGTCGCCGCCACCAGGTCGCCACCCGAGGCATAGCGCTTCTGCCAGATGGTCCCGGCGCTCATGCCCAGCACCGAGACCAGCGACGCCGTCAGGGTTTCGGGCGTAACGCCGCCGCCGAGAGCGCCGAGCTTCGGCCACAGCACGATGATCACTCCCACAAGGCCGACGGCAAGGCCGGCCCAGTGGCGCGGCAGGATGTCCTCGCCGAGGAACCGGCCGGCAAGCACGGCGGTGATCAGCGGTTGCAGGCCGACGATCAGCGCCGAAAGCCCGGCGGGCATGCCCCTGTGGATCGCCCAGAACACGGCGCCGAGATAGATGCCATGCATGAGGATGCCGGCGACCGTGGCGTGAAGCGCTTCTGCCCTTGTGGCTCGCTTCGAGCCAAGCACGAGCATCAGCCCGGCAAGCAGCAAGGCGGCGATGACAAAGCGGGCTGCCAGAAAGGTGAAGGGCTCCGCCCAGGGCATGGCGTAGCGCGCGCCGATGAAACCTGTCGCCCACAGGACGACAAACGAGGCGGGGATGAACCGCTTGAGACTGTGCATTTCGGGGAAGCCGTTTCCGGTGGAGAGGTCCGATTCGGTGAAGAGACAAATACGGCAATTGCTCTAATGCGGTTCAATCCGGCAAGCAAAGTGAAACAATTGGTACATAAGCTCATCCTGATGTAGGAGGTGGCCGAATTCAAAGGGCGGCGTCAGGGCAATCGACTTCTGTCGATCGATCCGGCGACATGGCGTTTTGGCTTCGACAGGGAGCGCGCATGCTGTTGCATCTCGATACAAGCTGGCTGTTGATGACGGTGGCCAGTGTGGCCGTGTTCGGCTTCTTCTTCGGCTCAGCGCTCGACGCCATCATGCAGGAGGACGGTTTTGGGTCGACCGGCAACACGCTGCTGTTCACGCTCGGCTTTTTCGCCGCGGTCATGGCCGCGAACGAACATGGCATCGTCCTGAGAGATCTGAAGCTCGCGGTTGCCTGGGGACTGGGCGGCGCCTTCGCGTTTATCGGCGCGTTGGCGCTGCTCAAGGCGGGGCTGGCCCGGCTTTAGTCATAGCCCGGCCAGCCGCCTGACTTCGTCCGGCGACATGCCTGCCTGCCTCAGCGCGGCAAGGCCGGTATCAGCAAAACTCTTCGACAGTTTGCGCCCATCCGGACCGAGTATGAGACGGTGGTGGAAATACTGCGGCTGGCCGAGGCCGAGCAATTCCTGCAGCAGGCGCTGGATGCCGGTCGCGGAATAGAGGTCGCGGCCACGCACGACATGGCTGACGCCTTGCAGAGCGTCGTCGACGACGACGGCCAGGTGATAGCTGGTCGGGATGTCGCGGCGCGCCAGAATGACGTCGCCCCAGTCCTGCGGACGCGCCTCGACACGCTGCGTCGCCGAAAGCGTCTCGTTGGTGAATTCGCGCCAGGACAAATCCGTGCCGACGCGCGCCAGCGCTGCATCAATGTCGAGGCGCCAGGCGAAGGGCGCATTTTCGGCGATGCGGCGGTTGCGTTCGCTGACCGGCAGCGCCTTGTCGGCGGCGGGATAAAGCGGCACGCCGTCCGGGTCGCGCGGCCAGCCGCGGCCGCGCTTTTCGCTGTCGGCGATGAAGGCCCTGATCTCGCCACGGCTCATAAAGGCAGGGTAGACGAGTTCTTCGCGGACCAGCCGGTCGAGCACGGCCTGATAGTCGGAGAAATGCTCGGCCTGGCGCCGCACCGGCTGTTCCCATTCGAGACCTAACCATTCGAGGTCGCGAAAGATGCCGGCCTCGAATTCAGGCGTGCAGCGGATCGTGTCGATGTCCTCGATGCGCAGCAGCAGGCGGCCGCCGGCCGCACGCGCCAGTTGCTGGTTGAGCAGTGCCGAATAGGCATGGCCGAGATGCAGTTCGCCATTCGGGCTCGGCGCGAAGCGGAATGTCAGGAGCGTCATCTCACAAGCGGCAATCGGGTTGTGCAGCGGTTTTGCCAATTGCTACCGTGAGGTCGGTTCAGGAACAAGAAAACATGCAACGCATCGCGACACTGGACGATATTGCGCGCGGGCTGGATGCGCTTTGCGCAATCGATCCGCGCCTGGAAAAGGTGCGCGGCATGGCCGGCGAGGTGCCGCTGCGGCTGTCGGAGCCCGGCTTTCGAAGCCTGGCCTCCATTATCGTTTCGCAACAAGTATCCCGTGCGAGCGCCGATGCCATTTTCGGCCGGCTGGTGAAACTGGTCGATCCGCTAACGCCGCAGGCGATCCTTGCCGCCGGCGAGGACATGTTTCGTGAGTCTGGGCTGTCGCGGCCGAAGCAGCGCGGTCTGATCGCGGTTGCGCAGGCCGTGGTTGAGGGGCTCGACCTGCATCACCTCTGTTCGCTCGACGCCGAAGAGGCGATCGCGGCTATGATCGCGGTGCCGGGCATCGGCCCGTGGACGGCGGAAGTCTATCTCCTGTTTGCCGCCGGCCACCCCGATATTTTCCCCGCGCGCGACGTCGCGCTGCAGAGCGCGGTTGGCCACGCGCTCGGCATCGAGCCGCGTCCGCCGGAGAAAACGCTGATCGCCCTGGCCGAATCATGGAGCCCGTGGCGAGGTGTCGCATCGCGGCTTTTCTGGTCCTATTATCGCGAAACCAGGGGCCGGGACGCAGCACCTCCGGCCTGAAACCGTAAAAAAGCATGAAAATCCTGCATTTTTGCCGCTTTTGGCTGATGACAATCCGCTTCACATCCCTGTCATGTCGGGCTTACAGTATCCGCGCCGATCGGTTCTAGAACGAGGAGGTCAACAAGTGACGGTTGCCGTATCTCCGGATGGGCTTCCTGCGCTGGTGCTGAATGCGGATTACCGTCCGCTCAGCTATTACCCCTTGTCGCTCTGGTCCTGGCAGGACGCCATCAAGGCGGTGTTCCTCGACCGGGTCAACATCGTCGCCGAATACGAGCATGCGGTGTCTTCGCCGACCTTTTCGATGAAGCTGCCCAGCGTCGTCAGCCTGAAGGCCTATGTGAAGCCGTCGAGGCACCCGGCATTCACCCGCTTCAACGTGTTCCTGCGCGACCGCTTCCAGTGCCAGTATTGCGGCACGCCCGAGGATCTGACCTTCGACCACGTCATCCCGCGCCATCGCGGCGGGGCGACGACGTGGGAGAATGTCGTGGCCGCCTGTTCACCCTGCAATCTGAGGAAGGGTGGCATGATGCCGGCGCACGCCAAGATGTGGCCGCTGCAGAAGCCCTACCAGCCGACCGTGCACGACCTGCACAACAATGGCCGGCTGTTCCCGCCCAACCATCTGCATGAAAGCTGGATGGATTATCTCTACTGGGATGTGGAGTTGGAGCCGTAGGGATTGGCCCGATCGGCCTTGCCAGGGCAATCGCCGATGTCAGGTGCTGCCCCTCATCCGGCTGCCGCCACCTTCTCCCCGTATTGTGACGGGGAGAAGGGAATTGGCTGCAAATCTGGCGCCCTTTTTTCAGCGTTCGGGATTGGCGAAACCATCGATGACTGCGTCTTTCTCCCCGTCACTACACGGGGAGAAATGCCCGGCAGGGCAATGAGGGGCGGTGCCAACATTTAGAGATTGGCCGCATGGCGCGACCTCGCACTTGATTAGTCGCGCGCCAGCGCGCCGCGGAAGGCGATGGCGGCGAGGATGAAGCTGGCGATGGCGTTCCAGCCGGCCAGCGACAGGCCGAGGATACGAAGGGCTGCCTTGTCGCAGGATGGCGGCACGAATTTGTCGAGCGCGTCGAGCACGCCCTTGCCGCCGGTGTCGACCGGGCCGGCGCCGGCCGTGCAATCGGCCGGGCCCTGCCACCAGGCCCATTCGACGCCCGAATGATAGACGCCGAGATAGAGGCCATAGAGCATCAGCAGGCCGCCGACGGCAAGCAGGCCGCGCGTCAGCCATGCGGGCGCGCTAAGCATCGAGGCAATCACCGCCAGCAGCATCAGCGGGGCGCCGATATAATAGGGCGTGCGCTGCTCCAGGCACAGATGGCAGGGGATGTAGCCGCCTATGTGCTGGAAGGCGAGCGCGGAGCCGACCGTGGCGGCCATGGCGACGGCGAGAAACAAAGCGGTGCGCGTCCGCTGGCGTCCGGTATCGGCTGTCATCGTGGCTGTCATGTTTCGTCCGTTGAATTCGCCGTCCGCCGGCATAGTCCTGACCCACCGCCCGCCTTGGGCGGTTAGAAGGCGTATTTGACGACGATATAGAGCAAAATCAGGGCGGCGGCGCCGGCGCCGACGATCAATCCCAAACGCTTCTCGATGAATTCCTTGATCTCCTCGCCATAGCGGCGCAGCAGCCAGGCAAGAAGCAGGAAACGAGCGCCACGCGCCAGGATGGCGGAGACGATGAAGACGACAAGATTGACGTGGAGGGCGCCTGCCAGAATGGTGACCACCTTGATCGGCGGCAGGTGGGCGGCACCCGATGTGACGAGCAGCACCAGCATCAGCCCGGTGCCGGCCGACTGCCACCTCTCGAACGCGTCAAGGCCGCCAAAGTGCTCCAGCATCGGCCGTGCTATCGTGTCGTAGGCATAGTAGCCGATCAGCCAGCCGGCAATGCCGCCCAGCACGGACGCAACGGTGGCGGTCAGCGCGTACCGATAGGCGCGTTCGGGCCGCGCCAACGCCATGGGCAGGTACAAGACGTCGGCAGGTATGAAAAACACCGAGCTTTCGACGAAGGCGATGAAGGCCAGCCACCATTCGGCGGATTTGCGGGCCGCCAGCGACAAGGTCCAGTCGTAAAGTCCGCGAAGCATCGGCTCTCCTGGATGCAGGTTGCCCAGACGCAACGCGCTTTGATGCGCATCTGTCTAGAAAGATTTTCCGCGCCGCACAATGGCAGGAGCGTCATGAAACAGAAAGGCGGGCTTTTGCCGCAAGCAGGGCACGGCGGCGCATTTGGCCAGTTGACGAACAGGCCTCCAACCGTATAGTCCGCGCCCATCCAGGCCTTTGGGCCTGAGCCCCTATGGCGGAATTGGTAGACGCGCTCGACTCAAAATCGAGTTCCGCAAGGAGTGCTGGTTCGATTCCGGCTAGGGGCACCATTTTTGATCTCACGCCAGTTCGCTTCGCTCATGGGCTCCGATGGGGCGGCCTGACCGGCCGACGGGCGGTCGCCCTTGCGAACCCTCCGGGTTCGAACAGTGCCTTGAACACAGAGCCAACCGCGGCTGCTGCGAATGACAGCGATAGCGCCAATCAGCGGCGGCCGGTAGCCCAGCTCTACGTGCTCTCAGGCCGCCGCACGGTGTTCTTCACGGGCAGCTTCCCACACTTCGCGGGCCGCGTCGGCGTTCATGACCGCGATCCCCAATCCCACCGCCAAATCGGGCCACGCGGAATGCCAGAGCAAGGCCGTGACCAACCCTGCGGCAATAATGGCGATGTTGGCCAAGGCGTCGTTGCGGGCCGACAGGAAGGCCGCCTTTGAGAGGCTGCCGCCACGATGCCGGTGCGCGGCCAGCATGTAGGCACAGGACAGGTTGACGGCGAGAGCGCCAAGTCCCGCCAAGGTCAAGGCGATGGGCTGCGGCGGCACCGGCACGTTGAACTTTTCCCAAGCCGTCCAGAGCGTTGCCAGACCCGGCATGAGAAGGATGAGCGCCAATGCCATCCCCACCCGCGCACGGGAACGCACAGACCAGCCAAGTGCGAGCAGGATGAGGAGGTTCACGGAAGCATCTTCAAGAAAGTCGATGCTGTCGGCGAACAGGGACACTGATCCAATGGCGAGCGCCACAGCGAACTCGATCCCGAAATAGGCAAGATTGAGAAGCGCGACGGTGAGGACGATGCGGCGGAGGTTCATCTTCTGGCGGTATCCGAAACCAGTGTGTGGAGCTACAGCTTCGCGGTGTCCAAGGAAAGCCCCTGCTCGTTCCGGGTCCCGGCCGATGGGCGGTTGCCCTTGCGACCTTTTGCGTTCGAGCCGCGCCTCGAACACGGACTTAGCGCATATTCCCCGTATGCCCTTGCGAATACCGTCCCGGCTGCGGCCACACCGTCAGGCCGTGCGGCTCTGAGCCAACCCGAAACTTGGTCACGGCGCCCGATGTCGTGTCGATCATGTAGGCGGCACTGTCGAAGCGGCCGGACAGCCATAGTTGTTTGCCGTCGGCGCTGACATTGCCCATGTCGGGGCTGCCGCCGCCGGGGATCGGCCAAAGTGCTACGACCGCGCGGTTGGCGAAGTCGATCACGCTCACGCTGCCCGGTCCCTTTGCCTTGCCCTGCTCCATCTTGTGCGAGCCCCGGTTCGAGACATAGAGCCGCTTGCCGTCGCGGCTGACGACGAAGCCATGGGCGCCGATGCCGGTCGGGATGAAGCCGATCTCCTTGAAACTGTCGCCATCGACGAGGAACACGCCGTCATTCATCATGTCGGCGACGTAAAAAACCTTGCCGTCGGGCGAGAGGCGGATGTCCTGCGGCATGCCCATTTTCGAGAAGTCGAGATGGCCAAGCACCTTCTGGTTCTTCAGGTCGATCTTGGCCAACCCGCCATTGCCGTATTCGCAGGTGAAGATCGCGTAGGCGCCGTCGACGGAGAAATCGGCGTGGTTGATGCCGGGACAAGTGGGCGTCGGCAGGGCCGACTTCAGCGCCATGGTGCGAGGATCGCGGAAATCGAGCCGCTCCAGGGCTTCGTCGACGACGATGGCCGCGCCCGGCATGAAATACAAATTGTAGGGATCGTCCACGGCGATCTGCGGGCCGGGCTTGCCGGTCATCGGGTCGATCGGCGTCAGGCTGCCGTTCTTGCCGGTGCCATTGTTGGCGACCCACAGCGTCTTCAGGTCCCATGACGGCACGACGTGCTGCGGTTTGCTGCCGACCGGGAACCTGTCGACTTCCTTGAGCGTCATGGTGTCGATCACCGTGACGCTGTTGGAGGAGCGGTTCGGCACATAGACGCGCGGCAGTGCACCCAGCGTGGCCGGGCTGAGATGGCCGGCGGCGGTGTGGCTGTAGATGTTAATGGACGGCGCGGGCTCGCTGCAATCCTCGGGACAGCTATCGGCCCAGGCGCGGACAGGCAGCAGTGCAAGCAGCGAAAAGGCCGCACGGGGACCGGCGTGACGCAAAAAGGTTCTGATCATCAGGATGGCTTGTCGTGAAGGCCGGCCGAAATTGCCGCGCCGACCCATAGCTGGTGTCTTGCCGTTGATCCAGTGGCTATCGCCGTCCCAGCAAACTCTTCACGCGGTTGCGCAGCAGGCGGGCCATGTTGCGGGTCTCGCGGTAGAGATGCAACTGCGAGGCTGCCTGGCGGGCGAGGCGGTCGGCATCCGGAGTCAGCCCGATCACCAGCGAGCCCATCGGCTTGCGCTCGCTCCACAGCCGGCTCATCACCGGATGGTCGGGCACGGCGCAGGAATCGGTCATCATAATGTTGGGGTCGTCGAGATGCTGCCTGGTCACCTTGATCATCAACAGCGTGCCCGGCGAATAGGTCGCCAGCGTCTCGTCATAGGCGGTCTTCCAGGTGTAGGCGACGCCGGCCTCGACGAAGACGACCAGGCAGGCGATCGTGCGGCCGTCCAGCGTCAGCGAATGGATGCGGCACATGTCGTGCTCGGCCAGCCGGTGCACGGCTTCGCGGGCAAAGGCGGCGCGGTAGCGGTCGATGGCCATGGCGGTGCGCTCGCGGCCCTTCCAGCCGGCGGCTTCCAGCGTCAAAAAACTTTCGATGGCGTGGCGGATTTCGTCCGGTCCCCGCGCCACGACATGTTCCAGCCTGCCGAGATCCCCCAGGCGCCGCTTTAGGCGGCGGAATTCGCGGTAGTGGTGCGCGCGCAGCGATGCCTTCAGATACGCCTCGCCGTCGAGCGTACTTTCGAGCACCGGCCGGTCCGCCTTGCCGGTGGTGACCATCGTCAGGCCGCGCGTCTCGGCAACGGTGGCCAGCACGCTGGCCAATGGGCCGTCGAGGCGCATGTCGGGCAGCACGAAGACCTTCGGCAGCTTGAGATGCGGCCGCGACAGCATGCCGAAGAAATCCTCGACGACGCCGATCGGGTCGTCGTGGTCGACCAGCGGTGTGCCGATCGGGCCGAACGGGCTCGACCAGGTGCGCATCACCGGAACGCCGAGCGGCACGGCCGGCCTTTCGACCGAGAACGGCACCAGCAGGCGCAGCCGGTTGCGGTATTCGTCGCCGTCGCGGATCACCGCCAGCTTGACCTCGCGATCTTCCAGCCGGGGCATGGCCGGCGCAAGAAAGCGCGGGTTGAAGAAGACGTTGGGCTCGATCGTGCGGGTGCACAGAAAGTCGAGTTCCTCGACCAGCTCGAAGCCGGCCGAAGCCGGATAGATCGCCAGCTTGCGCAGCGGCCGGTTGCTGGCGAGGATCTCGAGATGCGCCGGATCGGCGTCGCGCGCCAGGCCGGCAAGGCCGGACACCATGGCGCCGGCCGGACCGCCGCTGGTTTCCTCGATCAGCGGGATGGCGGCCATCAGGCATCTCCCTTGGCGGCGGGCACGAAGATCAGCATGACGATGCCGAGCTTGCGCCAGACGGTGAAGGACAGGGCGCTGGCCTCGAAGACCATGGCGAGGCTGGTGGCGATCGCCGCCCCCCACAGGCCGAAGAACGGGATCAGCACCACGTTGAGACCGATGTTGAAGGCCAGCGTCATGGCATAGACGGCGGCGCAGATGTTCTGGTTGCCGCTCATCGTCAGAAGGCTTTCGCACGGGCCGACGGCGGCGCGCGCCACGACGCCGAACACCAGCAGGAACAACAGCGGATAGCCGGCGGTGAATTCCGGGCCGAACAGAACCAGCATCGGTTCGCCGAGCGCCAGCACCAGCAGCGCCATCAACAGCGACGGCCAGAACGTCCACGACACGGTCTCGCGGGCGAAGGCGGCGAGCTTTTCCGGTTCGCCATGGGTGAACTGCGCATAACGCTGGGCAACGCCGGCCTTGACGGAGAAATAGACGAAATGCACCAGCGCCAGCGTCTTGACGGTGGCGAAATAGACGGCGACGTCATTGGGCTGGAGATAGGCGCCGACCATCAGCACGTCGGCGTTGGTGAGCAGGAAGAAGAAGCTTTCGACCAGGAAGATCGGCAGCGAGACGATGAACCACTCGGCGAAATGCACCTTCATCGGCCCGGACGGGATATTCCTGCCCATGCGCGTGGTCACGCCGATGAGCTGGCCGAGCGTGGTGGCGTAGGTGGCGGCGATCGAGGCGAAGATCGCTGTCCTGGCGTCGGGCGCATAGCCCATTGCCAGCATCAGCGCCATCAGCGCCAGGATCAGCACCGGCCGCACCAGATAGGTCGGCGACAACGCAAACAACGCCCAGGAATTGGCGCGTGACTGGCCTTGCAGCAGATCGCCCATGGCGATCATCGGCAGGCAGAACAGGCCGAGGATGAAGGGCATTACATAGTAGCTCTCGATCCAGTTCGCGCACAGCCAGACGCCCAGTGCGCCAAGCCCGGCGATCGCGGTCGAGGCAATCAGCACGAACAGGCGGCTGGCGACCACGATGCCGCGCAGTTCGGCGAGCATGTTGCGTTCGCGGTATTCGGGGATGAAGCGGATCACCGAAGTGTGGAAGCCGAGGCAGGCGAGGTTGCCGACGATGACCATCGTCACCCAGACGAGGACGAAGATTCCGTATTCGAACGAGCCCATCCAGCGCGCCATCAGCACCTGGCTGATGAAGGCGATGACGGCGCTGACGATGCGGATGGCAAAGGCGATCAGCGACATGCGCCCGGCTTCGCCGCGCTCGTCGGCGGTGAACAGCACCGCATCGATCCGGCCAAGCAGCGGCCCCATGCGCAGCGCCAAGCGCTGCGGCAAGAACCGCCCGGCCGTCGTCGCCGCGGAAAACCGCACCCCGATGTCTCTCCGTTTTCCGCCTCTTTTCAAGCTTTCGATGTATCCGAAACACCTTAAGAAAGGGTGGGCAGGTGCGGGTGCGCCGAGGGGCCAAGGACGGCCGCGTGTGCAAGGTGCGTCATCGTATGCCGGGGCATAATAAAAGGCGAGCGAACGCCGGGGAAGACTGGGGAGCCGGTCGGCGTTTCGCTCGCCCCTCCCCCGCCAAGGGGGATGGCCAGGCACCGGGTGTGTCCGGTGCCGGAGGTGTCGGAGCGTTACATCCCCTTCATGGCGTCGCACGACACGTTCGGGTTCATGTCGGCGAAGGCGCCCGTCGGGTTCTGTTTCCATGCCCAGACGTGCAGTTCGTAGAACGGGCCGAGGCCGTAGCGATTGGGGGCGCTGTTGAAGTTGAACAGCTGGCCTTCGAGCGAGGCCGGGCCCTTCGAGGTGATGTATTCGACCGCTATCAGCTTCAGGCTGCCGTCGGCCGTCGGCTCGTACATCACCGCTTCGGGCTTGGCGACATCGACGGCATCGTCCTTGAGATAGGCGCCGTTGACATAGTGGATGCCCATGGCGCCGCCGGTGATGCCGCTGGCGCAAGGGATGGGGGCATAGCCTTCGGCGGTGGCGGCTGCCACATTTTCGAAGCGGCTGTTGGCTGCGCGCACCTTTTCGGCCAGCGGATTGGCGTCGTGTGCCTGCGCCGCACCGGCCGCGATCGAGATGGCGGCGAAGGCCGCGAAGCGTGTCTTCCAAAGAATTATGGTCATGGTCTTCCGTTCGTTTGTTGACGCTTGAGGCGACGGCGGCCGATGCCGAAACGCCGGTGGCGTGGTTTAAGAATTGGGGACAGTTTTGTCCCTGCCGGCTGTGCGATGGATATGCCGCTTCGGTTGCCGAGCTTTGACCTCCGCGCTAAAAAATTCAGCAAAATCAACGATCCAAAAAGTAATATTGCCAATATTCCTGCGGGGCTTCCCGCTCCGAGAGCCCGATGTCGCGCCTCAGATAGTCGCCTTCCGGGGGCAGGCGCCGCCTTTCAGACAGATACGCAGGCAGCTTCGACGCGAACCGCCATAGACGGCCGAGCACGGAGGTTGGCCGGCCGGTCTTTCCCAGGACAGGTCCGATTCCGCCGAGCGGCAGGCCATCAGGCAGTTCGCCATGGCCGCGAAGGACAGTTTGATGCTCATCATCGTGGCGACCGGACGCAGGATCAGAGGTAAAAGTAAGGGTCAAGAACCCGCACCTCCGTGATCTTGTCGACCGGCAGCGAGTTTTTCTGAGCGGTGCTGCGGATAGCTTCGGGCGTCGGCGCGTCGTAGATGCAGAAGCTGTGCTTCTTGTCGGGCGTGACGAAGGACTGGATCCAGGTGACGCCCTTTTCGGCATTGCGCATGACGACGCCGCCCACCGCAGTGGCGCCGATGTCGGTCATCGGAATGTTGAGGCCGTCCGGAAATGTGCGTTCAATCAGATAGCGAGGCATGGAAGGCTTCCTTTCCATTGGTTCACGCTCGATCGGAGCGCGGCTGGACGTTGACCACGCCGGCCCAGCCCGCGCATCGGAACGATTCCCCATATTGGACGGGACGATTCCCTATATTGGCGTCGTTCTTTGTGGAAAGAGGCACGGCAATGTGTGCAAAGTCACATTGCCGCGCTTTCTTCACGGGCTAGTCGTGAGCGGCCCGCCATGGTGGGAAAACTCCGATCCTGTGAGACGATGACAATGATGCTTCTGGAACGGCAGACGCAGCTGCAGCAGCTGGAGACACTGCTTGGCGATGCAATAGGCGGCCATGGCCGCGTCGCGGTGCTGGCGGGGGAGGCCGGCGCCGGCAAGACGGCGATTGTCGAGGCGTTCGCGGCCCGTGTCGGGCAGAGCGCGGCAATGTTGCGCAGCGCTTGCGAGGATCTGTCGATCCCCGATCCGCTGGGGCCGCTTTACGATCTGGCCCGTGAGGCGCAATGGGCGCTGCCGCGCGCAATCGACGCCCGGCATGGGCAGAGACTGCCGCTGTTTTCCGATGCGCTCGACGCCTTTGCGGCCAAGGGACCGAGCCTGCTGGTGATCGAAGACCTGCACTGGGCCGACGATGCGACGCTCGATTTCGTGCGCTTCCTCGGCCGGCGTATCGCCAACACCCACATCCTGCTGTTGCTCACGGCGCGCACCGACCGCAGCGAGGGACAGATGCGGGTGCGCCGCGCCTTGGGCGAAATCCCGGCCGGCAGCGTGGCGCGCATCGACGTGCCGCTGCTCAGCGAGGCGGCCGTGCTGTCGCTCGCCGATGCGGCCGGCCGCGATGGCGACGCCATCTACCGGGCGACCGCCGGCAATGCCTTCTTCGTCACCGAATTGCTGTCGGCCGAAAACGAAATGGCACTGCCGGCAAGCGTGCGCGACGCGGTGCTGGCGCGGGCCGAGCGGCTGTCGGTTGGCGCCCGGGCCATGCTCGACGCGGTGTCGGTGTTTCCGCGCCGGGCCGACGCCTGGGCCCTGCAGGGCCTGTGCGGCGTCGCCAGCGCCGGCCAGTTGGCCGAGTGTGTCGCCAACGGCCTGCTCGACGATCTGGGCGACGGCTACGCCTTCCGCCACGACATCGCGCGACGCGCCATCGAAATGATGCTGACGACGTCGCACAGGCGGCAGTTCAACCAGCGTGCGCTGGCGGCACTGCTCGAAAATGGCGACGTCTCCACAGGCCGCCTGGTGCATCATGCGGTCGAGGCGCATAATCTGGCGGCGGTGCGCGAACTTGCGCCAATCGCCGCGCGCGAGGCGTCGCGCGTCGGCGCCCATCGCGATGCCGCCGGCTATTACGAGATCGCCTTGCGGCAGGCCGACAGCCTGCCGGTGATCGAGCGCGCCGCGCTCTACGAAAGTCATGCCTTCGAGTGCCATCTCATCGGCAAGATCGACGACGCGCTTGCAGCGCAGGGACAGGCGCGCCGGTTGCATCAGGCAGACGGCAACAGGCTGAAGGAGGGCGACAGCCTGAGATGGCTCTCCCGGCTGAGCGAAATGGGCGATGACCGCGAGGCGGCGGCCGCCTTCGGCGCCGAGGCTGTGGCGATGCTGGAAGCGGCTCCCGCCGGTCCCGAACTCGCCATGGCCTATTCGAACCTTTCGCATCTGGCGATGCTTTCGGAGAGGGTGGAAGACACGCTGTTCTATGGCGAGAAGGCAGCGGCGCTGGCTGCGCGCATGAACCGTCCCGACATCGCCTCGCATGCCCTCAACAATGTCGGCTGCGTCGAGCAGTGGCTCAATCCGGCCGCCGGACGCCTGCGCCTCGACCAAAGCCTTGAAATTGCGCTCCAAGGCAATTTCCAGGAACATGCCGCGCGCGCCTTCACCAACCGCGCCTGTTTCGAGATCACCCAGATGAGCTACGACGCGGCGCGGCCGGTGCTTGAGAGCGGCATCCACTATTGCACCGAAAACGACCTCGGCACCTGGCGCGACTATCTCAGGGGCATGCTGGCCGATGTGCAACTGCGCCAGGGCCAATGGGATGAGGCCGCCGCGACGGCAAGCGATGTCATCGACAATGAGCGGACAACCACCGTGGGCCGGTTTCCGGCGCTGCTGGCACTGGCGAAACTGCGCCTGAGGCGCGGCGATCCCTCGGCCGAGCCGCTGTTCGCCGAAATGGCGCGTCTGGCCGGAAGCGGCGGCGACCTGCAGATGCTGAGCTCTTACGCGGCGCTGATGGCGGAGCAGGCATGGCTGGGCCTGGCCGACAGGCAAGAGGCGCTGGCGCTGATCACCCGCGCCGAAACGCCGGTGCGCTCGCGTGCCCATGTCGGGGAGCTGGCGCTGTGGCGAACATTGCTCTCTCCCGATATGCCGGCCGGCGACACCGCCGACATGGCGACACCATACCGGCTGCTTCTAGCCGGCGACTGGCGTTCGGCTTCGGCACTCTGGGCCGAATTGAATGCGCCATACGAGCGCGGACTGGCGCTCATCCTCGGCGACGACGAGGGGCAGCGGCTGGCATTGGATATTTTCGACGGCCTGGGGGCAAGGCCGGCAGCCCAGCGCCTGCGCGATATCATGCGCAAGAACGGCGTTGGCGGCATCGCCCGCGGCCCGCGCCGCTCGACGCGCGCCAACCTCGCCGGCCTCACCTTGCGCCAGATGCAGGTGCTGCAGCTGATCGAACGCGGCCTCTCCAACAAGCGGATCGCCGAGCAATTGACGATTTCGCCAAAGACGGTCGATCACCATGTCTCGGCGGTGCTGGGCAAGCTGGATGCGGTGTCGCGCGGCGAGGCGACAGCGACCGCGCGCGATTCGGGGTTGTTGTGAGGTTTTGACGAGGGTTGGACCGAGAGGTCGCGATCCTTCGCGCCCCCCTCTGTCCTGCCGGACATCTCCCCCTCAAGGGGGGAGATTGGCTGTGATCAAGGCTTTCGCCAATTGTCGAAGTTGAAAAGGAAGTGGGGCCCGCAACTGCGTAATCTCCCCCCTTGAGGGGGAGATAGCCGGCAGGCCAGAGGGGGGTGCTGTCCCGCCGACCTAGCCGTCGAAATCAGGCAAACGCGCCGTGGCAGTGCTTGTATTTCTTGCCGGAGCCGCAGGGGCAGGCTTCGTTGCGGCCGATCTTGCCCCAGGTCGCCTGGTTGTTCGGATCGCGGTCTTCGGGAGCGACGATGGCGTTGCTCTCCTGGCGGACCAGAAGTGCGGTCTCGCCGCCCTCGAAATCGTCCTCGCCCGTGGTGCCGTCAATGTGGCTGCCGAACATTTCAGGCGCTTCGGGCGGCGGTGCTTCGGCGGCCTGGCGGACCAGTTCGACGCGCATCAATTGCGCGGTGACGGCCTGGCGCAGATTGCCGAGCAGCGCCTGGAACAGCTCGAACGCCTCGCTCTTGTATTCCTGCAGCGGGTCGCGCTGGGCGTAGCCGCGGAAGCCGACGACCGAACGCAGATGGTCGAGGTTGACGATGTGCTCGCGCCACAGATGATCGAGCGTCTGCAACACCACCGAGCGTTCGACATAGCTCATCACGTCTGGGCCGAAGCGCTCGGCGCGCTCCTTGGCGGCGGCGTCGGCGGCCTTGGTCAGGCGCTCGCGGATGTCGTCCTCGGCAATGCCTTCTTCCTTGACCCAGTCCTCGACCGGCAGGTCGAGATTGAGGAATTCGGCGACCTCGGCCTTGAGGCCGGCGACGTTCCACTGCTCGGCATAGGCGTTTTCGGGGATGTTCTTGGTGACGATCTCCTCGATGACGCCTTCGCGCATCTCGGCGATCGTCTCGGACAGGCCTTCGCCGTCCATCAATTCGATGCGCTGCTCGAACACCACCTTGCGCTGGTCGTTCGAGACGTCGTCGTATTTCAACAGGTTCTTGCGGATGTCGAAGTTGCGCGCTTCGACCTTCTTCTGCGCCTTTTCCAGCGCCTTGTTGATCCACGGATGGATGATGGCCTCGTCTTCCTTGAGGCCAAGCTTCTGCAGCATGCCGTCCATGCGCTCGGAGCCGAAGATGCGCATCAGATCGTCCTGCAGCGACAGGAAGAATTTCGAACGGCCGGGGTCGCCCTGGCGGCCGGAGCGGCCGCGGAGCTGGTTGTCGATGCGGCGCGATTCATGGCGCTCGGTGGCCAGCACGTAGAGGCCGCCGGCGGCCAGCGCCTTTTCCTTCAGGCGCTCGACATCGGCAATGATTTCCTTTTCGCGCGCCTCGCGCTCGGGACCAGCAGGCATGTCGCCCAGTTCGTCCTCGATGCGCATCTCGGCGTTGCCGCCGAGCTTGATGTCGGTGCCGCGTCCCGCCATGTTGGTGGCGATGGTGATGGCGCCGGGCTTGCCGGCCTGGGCGACGATGGCCGCTTCGCGCTCGTGATGGCGGGCGTTCAGCACTTCGAAATCCTTGAACCCTTCCTTGCGCAGGCGCTCGGCCAGTTGCTCGGATTTTTCAATGGAGGTGGTGCCGACCAGCGTCGGCTGGCCCTTGGCGCGCGCTTCCTTGATCTCCTTGACGATCGCCTTGTACTTCTCCTCGACCGTCCGGTAGACCTCGTCGTCCTCGTCCTTGCGGATGACCGGCAGATTGGTCGGGATCTCGGTGACTTCGAGGCCGTAAATGTTGCCGAACTCCTCGGCCTCGGTCAGCGCCGTGCCGGTCATGCCGGACAGCTTCTTGTAGAGGCGGAAATAGTTCTGGAAGGTGACGGAGGCCAGCGTCTGGTTTTCCGGCTGGATCGCCACATGCTCCTTGGCTTCGAGCGCCTGGTGCAGGCCTTCCGAATAGCGGCGTCCCGGCATCATGCGGCCGGTGAATTCGTCGATGATGACGATCTCGTCGTTGCGGACGATGTAGTCCTTGTCCTTCTGGAACAGCCGGTGCGCCTTCAGCGCGTTGTTGACGTGGTGGACGATGGCGACGTTCTCGACGTCATAGAGCGACTCGCCCTTGAGCAGGCCGGCCGCGCGCAGCAGGTTTTCCAGCTTCTCGGTGCCTTCCTCGGTGAAGATCGAGGTCTTCTGCTTCTCGTCGATCTCGTAGTCGGCCGGGCCGAGCTGCAGCATGAAGGCGTCGATGGTGTTGTACATTTCCGAACGGTCCTCGAGCGGACCGGAAATGATCAGCGGCGTGCGCGCCTCGTCGACCAGGATGGAATCGACTTCGTCGACGATCGCGTAATTGTGGCCGCGCTGCACCATCTGCGCGCGCTCATACTTCATGTTGTCGCGCAGATAGTCGAAGCCGAGCTCGTTGTTGGTGGCATAGGTAACGTCGGACGCATAGGCGACGCGGCGTTCCTCGTCGGACAGGCCATGGACGATGACGCCGACCGAAAGGCCGAGGAATTTGTAGACGCGGCCCATCCATTCGGAGTCGCGGGTGGCGAGATAGTCGTTGACGGTGACGACATGGACGCCCTTGCCGGCAAGCGCGTTGAGATAAACGGGCAGGGTGGCGACCAGGGTCTTGCCCTCGCCCGTGCGCATTTCGGCGATGCCGCCATTGTGCAGCACCATGCCGCCGATCAGCTGCACATCGAAGGGGCGCATGCCGAGCACGCGGCGGGATGCCTCGCGGACGGTGGCGAAGGCCGGCACCAGCAGGTCATCGAGCGTAGCGCCGTTGGCGATATCCTGGCGGAATTTTTCCGTGCGGGCCTGAAGCTCGGCGTCGGACAGCGCCCGCATCTCGTTTTCCATGGCGTTGATCGCCTCGACACGCGGCCGGGTCGATTTTACGCGACGATCGTTGGAGGAACCGAAAACCTTACGGGCGAGACCGCCGAGACTGACCATCCGATGGTCCTTTCGATAGAATTCTCAATTTTGAGATGAGCGCCGGCCGGCCCCATCAATTCCGCGTGAAACGCGGACAAACACAAAAAGCGCCCGGAAAACGGTTCTGGACGCAAAGTCGTTGGACAGATAAGAGGGGGCTCAACTGATGTCAACGCCGCGTTAGCCCTATGGGCAGCGCCAAATTCCGCCACAATCCGGCTGATCTGCAAGCCCTACCAATCCCCCCTTGGAGTTAATCTTGATGTCCTTACTGTTTCGCCGTGCGTCGCTCGCCAGCCTTGGCTTGGCTTTCGGCCTGTCGGCCCTGTCGCTGTCTCCGCTGATGGCCCAGGAAGCCGCTCCCGCCCCGGCCGATGCCGCAGCAGCGCCGGCGGCAGCCCCCGTCGATCCGAACGCCGTCATCGCTACCGTCAATGGCCAGAAGCTGACCGAGGCGGACCTTGGGCTTGCCGAGGGCGAGCTGTCGCAGCAGTTCTCGCAGTTGCCACCCGAGCAGCGCCGCGCCGCCGCCCTTTCGGCGGCCATCGAAATCCGCGTCATGGCCGCCCAGGCGGTCGCTACCGGGCTCGACAAGGATCCCGAATTCCAGCGCCGCATGGCGTTCCTGCAGCAGCGCGCGCTGCATGGCGAGATGGTCGAGAAGGGCGTCGTCGACAAGGTTACCGATGCCGAGGTGCGCGCCCG
Organism: Mesorhizobium sp. M0052; assembly: GCF_040323255.1. Classification (NCBI taxonomy): domain Bacteria; kingdom Pseudomonadati; phylum Pseudomonadota; class Alphaproteobacteria; order Hyphomicrobiales; family Phyllobacteriaceae; genus Mesorhizobium; species Mesorhizobium sp. M0052. The sequence goes on from NZ_JAMYUS010000001.1 coordinate 135,105, forward strand.
CTACGACCAGGAAATCGCCAGCACGCCGCCGGTCAATGAGATTCATGCCCGTCACATCCTCGTGAAGACGAAGGAAGAGGCCGAGGCGATCATCAAGCAGCTCGATGGCGGCGCAGACTTCCAGAAGCTCGCCAACGAGCATACCAGCGATCCCTCGGGCAAGACCAATGGCGGTGATCTCGGCTGGTTCGGCCCGGGGCAGATGGTGCCGGAATTCGACAAGGCGGCAGTTGCGCTCGAAATCGGCAAATACACCAAGGAGCCGGTGCAAACGCAATTCGGCTGGCATGTCATCAAGCTCGAGGACAAGCGCACCAAACAGCCGCCGGCCTTCGACGACGTCAAGGACCAGGCCAAGCAGGCGGTGATCCGCGACAAGTATTTCGCACTGGTCAAGCAGCTGCGCGGCGCCGCCAAGGTCGAAATCCCCGACGCCAATCTGAAGAAGGCCGTCGACACGATGGAAGCCGGCAAGTAAGGCCGGCACCGAAAAAACATGCAAAGGGCGCCGTTCGGCGCCCTTTTCAATTGCGGGAGATGCCTGACATCACATAGCGGACAGTGGCACGGATTGTCGCCTCATCTTCGTCCAGCCGGTTGGTCAAAAGGTGTTTCCAGGCATAGGAAGCGATGAGGTCGGCGACCAGCGCTGCGTCGATATCGGCCGCAACCTCGCCGCGCGCCTTGGCGCGCTCGATGATCCGAGCGGTGTGGGACACGCGCCCATCGGCATAGCCAGTCAGGGCCGCGGCCGCCGCTTCGTCCGACTGGGCCTCGGCGATCAGCGAGCGGAATACGCTGCCCGAGGATGTGTCGCGCCAATGCGCGAAGAGGTTCCTCAGGAAACCGACGAGGTCGTCTTCGAGACTGCCGGTATCGGGGACGTCGACACGCTTTTGCCGCTTGTAGACCTCTAACAGCAAGGCCGCCTTGCTCGGCCACCAGCGATAGATCGTGGGTTTGCCGGCGCGCGCCCGCCGCGCCACGGCCTCTATGGAGAAGCCGGCATAGCCGGCCTCGACCAGCACCGCCTCCGCGGCCTCGAGAATGGCCTCGGCGCTGTCTGGGTTGCGCCGCGCCCCGATCGATCTGCGCGCCGGATCCTCGCCCATGTCTGTCCTCGCCAACAATCTCGCCGGCAATCCTGGCCAACAATCTCGCCGGCAATATAGGTGAGCTGGCAGGCAAACGAAACGGCCCGTTTCCAGCGCTTGTAGAAGCAGGCCTCACGTTCGCCCTGCGCGGGGATTTTCAGTTCATCGCTTGCGAGGTTTCCGAGGCGATCCGCCACTGGCCGTCGCTCTTCACCAGCCCAAGCGTGACGCGTGCCTTGCCGGTCATGCGCGCCGCCGATTTGTCTTTCGACATATAGTCGTAGCTCATCGCGAACACGGCTTCGGCGCGGTTCTCGCCCTGCCGCGTCACATTGAGGCTGCCGGGCTCGAGACTGAACGACCAGGATGCAAATTGCGCGAACCAGTCCGTCTTGAGCTTGACGACGGCGTCGCTGTCATAGCGCGTGCCGAAGATGGTGGCGGAAGGCGCATAGAGCCGCTTGACGGTCTCGCCGATCGCCGCGGCATCGGGCGCAAGATAGTCGTCGCGCAGGAATTTCTCGATTGCGGTCTTGTCGTCGCCTACAGACCGTTCGAGTGCCGCAACCTTTGTTTCGGGCGCCGGGGGGACGGCGGGCTTCGGCTGTGCAACCGTTTCGCCGCCGGGCACAAACTCAAACCGTTCGAGCAGCGAACCCTGTTCCCATGGGCGCTGTCCCTCGCGGGTTTCGGAGACCACGTCGCGGCGCACCGCGATCATCATGTCGTTGATGCTCTGGCCGGGCTCGGCCATGTGTCGCAGCAGGGCGGCGGCGAACGGCGAATTGCGCCCGGTGCCGTCCATGGCGACAGCGCCTGGCGCCGTCGAGAAGGCGATGAAGGAGCCGCGCGTCGAATCGAACTGCGCCAGACCGGCAAGCGCCGTTGCCGAGCGCGTGGTGGCGGTGCGGCTCAGGCTGCGGGCAAAGGGATTGTTGCGGCAGGCGTCAAGGAAAACCAGGCTGACCTTGGTCTGCTGCTCCATGATGTCGAGGACTTCGTCGATCGGCACGGCTTCGAGCTGCAGCTTGACCGGCATGTCGAGCCGGGCGTCGACCGGCACGATGTAGTTGCGCCCTTCCACCTGCAGGCCGTGGCCGGCGTAATAGAAAAGCCCGACGCCCGCACCTTCCAGCGCATCGGAAAATTCGCCGATCTTGCGCTCGAGTTCGCGCTTGCCGAGATCGTTGCCCTCGATGACGTGGAAGCCGATCGAGCGCAGCTTGCCGGCAATATCGAGCGCATCGTTGACCGGATTGGTGAGCGTGCCGGCTTCGGCATAGGTGCCATTGCCGATGACCAGCGCCACGCGCCGTTCCGGCTGCGCATCGGCGCTCAGGAGCAAAAGCCCCATAAACGCCACCGCCAAGATCACCAGCCTGCCCATGGCCGATATCATAACGCCATGGGCCCCGCCGACGCCAACGGATTTGAAATGCAAGCTTAATCCCTGGTGGCTTGCCCACAGCGGCGGCCAAGAAAACGCCCTTGCGCCGGGCCGTGCTATCGGGCAAACCGGCCTTCGCCTAGCGTTTTTCCGTCGCCCGAGGTCCCCAATGTCCGCAACGATTTCGCCGCTCGCGCCGAAGAAATATCCCAAAATGCCTGCCATTGAGGGCGTGCGCATCGCCACCGCAGAGGCCGGGATCAAGTACAAGAACCGTACCGACCTCTTGGCCATGGTCTTCGATGCCGGCACAGCGGTTGCCGGCGTGTTCACGAAGTCGAAATGCCCCTCGGCGCCGGTCGACTTCTGCCGCGAGAACCTTGGCGCCGGCAAGGCGCGGGTGCTTGTGGTCAATTCCGGCAACGCCAACGCCTTCACCGGCAAGAAGGGCCGCGCCTCCACCCAACTGACCGGCGAGGCCGCGGCCAAGGCCGCAGGCTGCACGCCAGGCGAAGTGTTCCTCGCTTCTACCGGGGTAATCGGCGAGCCGCTCGACACCACCAAATTCAGCCATTTGCTGGCCGGACTGGTCAAGGACGGCAAGCCGGATCTGTGGACCGAGGCGGCAAAGGCCATCATGACCACCGACACCTATCCGAAAGTGGCGACAGCGACGGTCAAGCTTGGCGACACCGACGTCATCATCAATGGCATCTCCAAGGGCGCCGGCATGATCGCGCCCGATATGGCGACTATGCTGTCCTTCATCGCCACCGATGCGCCGATCGCCGCCCCCGTGCTGCAGGACTTGTTGTCGCGCGGCACGGCCAAGACCTTCAACGCCGTCACCGTCGACAGCGACACCTCGACCAGCGACACGCTGCTGTTGTTCGCCACCGGAGCCGCTGCCGAGCGCGGCGCGCCCGCCATCAGCGATCCCAAGGATGCGCGTCTCGGCGCGTTCCGCCGGGCGCTGGGCAAGGTGCTCAAATCGCTGGCGCTGCAAGTGGTGCGCGACGGCGAGGGCGCCCGCAAGCAGGTCGAAGTCACCGTTACCGGCGCCAAATCGGCGCGCTCGGCCAAGCGCATCGCGCTGTCCATCGCCAATTCGCCGCTGGTCAAGACGGCGGTTGCCGGCGAGGACGCCAATTGGGGCCGCGTCGTCATGGCCGTCGGCAAGGCCGGCGAGCCGGCCGATCGCGACCGGCTGTCGATCTGGTTCGGCGACAACCGTCTGGCGCATGAGGGCGAACGCGACCCGGGCTACTCCGAGGAAGCGACCTCGGCCTATATGAAGCGCGACGACATTCGCATCCGCGCCGATATCGGTATCGGCCGCGGCAAGGCGACGGTGTGGACCTGCGACCTCACCAAGGAATATGTCGCCATCAATGGCGATTACCGGAGCTGATGGAGTTGGCTTCCAGGCATCCGGCAAGCATGCTGGCCATCGTGCGCCGCTACGAGGCTGCGGGGTTTCGCGCCTGGCCGGCGGCGGCCGTGCATTATGACGGCACCTGGGTGGTGCGGCTGACAGCCGGCCATCCGGCCAAGCGGCTGAACTCGGTCAACCCGCTCGATCCCGGCGACACCCAGCACATTGCCGAGCGCATCGGCCGCGCCAGCCGGCGCTTCGACGCCTATGGCAGGCCGCTGACCTTCCGCATCTCGCCGCTGTCGGGGCCGGACCTGGCCAAGCATCTCGACAATGAGGGCTGGAGCACATTCGACGAATCCCTGGTGATGCGGCTGCCGCTGGCGGACGCGCAACTGGCGCCGGCCATGGACCAGATTCCGCTGAAGGATATCAGCCGCTTTCTCGGCGCGTCGCTCAAGGTCAGCGGCTCGGATGCATCGCTGCGGCCCGGTCTTTCGGAAATCATCGGCGCTATCCAACCCGAAGTCGGGCTGTTTGCGCTGGAGGAAGGGGCCGACCCTCTGGCGGTGCTGATCTGCGTCCATGACGGCGATCTTGCCGGCCTGTTTGAGATCGCCACCGCCAAGTCGGCGCGCAATCAGGGCCATGGCCGCAACCTGATCCTGTCGGCGCTGAAGTGGGCGAGGCTGCGTGGCGCTCGCGAAGCCTGGCTGCAGGTCGAGGCCAGCAATGCGCCGGCGCTGGCGCTCTATCACTCGCTGGGCTTCGACGAAGTCTATCGCTACCACTATCGCCGGCCGCCGGGCGCATGAGCGAGATCACCGGCAAACGCCTGCTGCTGGTCGCCGCGTGCGCGCTGGTCGATACCGATGGCCGCGTGCTTCTGGCGCAGCGGCCCGAGGGCAAACAGCTTGCCGGCCTGTGGGAATTTCCCGGCGGCAAGGTAGAGCCAGGCGAGACGCCGGAACAATGCCTGATCCGCGAACTGCAGGAAGAAATCGGCATCGAGACCGACATTCCTTGCCTGGCGCCGCTCACCTTCGCCAGCCATTCCTATGATGATTTCCATCTCCTGATGCCCCTGTTCGTCTGCCGCCGCTTCCGCGGCATCGCGCAGCCCAGGGAAGGGCAGGCGTTGAAATGGGTGCGGCCAAAGCAGATGCGCGACTATCCCATGCCGCCGGCCGACGCGCCGCTAATCCAGTTCCTCATCGACCTGTTGTGATACAAAGCCATTTCGCGGTCTGATCTAGCCAGCGTTAATGGAAGATTTATCTCGTCGTGAAAAATTGCGGCAAAGCGGGTTCGCGGGGAGCGATTGCATGAGCCTCGACAGGGAATGGGACTCGATCCGGCCAGATCGCAGCTTTCGCGCCGCCGGCGTCGGCTTATTGCGCGTCACGCTGTTGTTCGGCTCGGCCGCAGTGGCGCTGGCGCTGATCGCGGTCCCCGTGCTGGACAACCAGACGCGATCATCCAGCCGCGATGCTCTTGCAGGCGGTCTCGACCCGATGAGCACGGGTTCGATCGGCTCGCGGGCCACCTATACTCTGCGCAGAAGCGTGCTGCAGCCCTCACCGAGCTCAGTCTGCATCATCCGCGCCGACGGCCAACGCAGCGGCGACTGCTGACCAACAAGGTCGACACCAGCTTGAGAACTTCCTCAACGCAGGCCCATTTCACAGCCTGTTAAGCTTGTGCCGTTAACCTTTCTTAACAGGTCGGCGATATGGTCGGGGATGAGAGGGATCGACGATCATGAAGCCATTGCTGCGCCGATTTTTGCAGGACGAAACAGGCGCCACGGCCATTGAATATGGCCTGATCGTTGCGGTGCTGTCGCTTGCCATCGTCGGGGGTGTCGGCAAGGCCAGCAATGCGATCCAGTTTCTGTTCAGCGACAACAACAGCAGGCTCGCAAACGCCTTCGCCGAGCACTGATCCGGAGCGCCGTCACCGCCCGCCGGGGTTTTCCAGTATCGTCTTCAGCGAGACCTTCGCCGAACCCGGTTTCAAGGGCTTTTGCTGCGAGGCATCGGGCGCCCAGCCCGACATCCAGACGATGGAAAAGCTTGCCCTGATGCGGCCATCAGCGTCCGAAAAGCGTTCGGCATAGATTTCGGCGGCACGGGTAAAAAGCTTTCGCGCTCCCGGTCGCCGGCTGCGATCAGTCAGCGCGCTGGTTTCGCCCATCGCCCTGAGATCGGCAATGAGGTCGAAGAGGGTATCGTAGCGGACGGTCACCGTTTCGACGTCGGCCACCGGCAGCGCCAGTCCGGCGCGCTGCAGCAGTGCGCCGGCGTCGCGAACATCGGTGAAGGGGATGACACGCGGGCTGGCGCCGCCACAGAGTTCGGTCTCGGCGGCGAGCAGGCTTTCGCGCAATTCGGAAAGCGTGCCGGCGCCGGCAAAGGCGCCGAGGAAAAGCCCGTCGGGCCGCAGAGCGCGGCGGATCTGCACCAGCATGCCGGGAATGTCGTTCATCGCCTGCAACGACAGAAGTGAAACGACGAGGTCGAGGCTTTCCGGCTGGAACGGCACTGTTTCCAGCGGTGCTATCAGCCCTGGCCGGCCGTCCAGAAACGCTGGATCTGCCTCGACGCGCACGATCTCCGCTGCCTTGCCGCTTGCAGCGACCACGTCCGTTGCGTCCGGCGTCTGGCAAAACAGCACCGCGGCCTTGCCGAATTTCCGCTCGACCGCGCCGAGCCGGTCGGCAAGGTCTTCCGCCGCCCGCCGCATCAGAAAATCCGCGCCGGCTACGGGGTGGGCCAGCGCCCTGCGCTTGCGCACCAGCCAAAGTTCAGTATCGATGATCGGCGGCAACGGTAGACATCCCTGTTTGTCCGTCTAGTGATATCCTGGCGCGGACGACAAAACCACGTGGCCGATCCGGTGATGGAGATCAAGAGCCTCGCTCAAACCATGTTGAAACTGGCCATGTTGGACTGGCCGGCGCGGATGCTGTTCCCGCCGGTCTGTGCCGGCTGTCGCAGGCACGTCTCGCAACCCGGCGTTTTGTGCGGTGCCTGCTGGCCGAAACTCAGGCTGCTGGAGCGGCCATGGTGCGCGGTGATGGGCACGCCATTCACGCACGATATGGGCGAGGGATTCCTGTCGGCCGAGGCGATCGCCGATCCGCCGCCGTTCGAGCGGGCGCGGGCGGCCGTGGCCTATTCAGGTGTCGCCCGCCAGATGGTGCAAGGTCTGAAATACCAGGATCGCACCGATCTGGCGCCGTGGATGGCGCGCTGGATGCTGCGCGCCGGCGCTGAGGTAATTGCAGACGCCGATGTCGTCGTACCGGTGCCGCTGCACTGGCGGCGCTTCTTTCGGCGGCAGTTCAACCAGTCGGCGGAGTTGGCAAGGGCGGTTGCGCAGCTTAGCGGGCTGCCTTTCTCGCCCTCGGCGGTCCGGCGCGTCAAGCTCACGCGCCAGCAGGTCGGGCTGGAGCGGCAGGAGCGCGAGGACAATGTGCGCGCCGCCTTCCGTGTGCCTGCGGAAGCCGAAATCGAGATCACTGGGCGCCGCGTGCTTCTGGTCGACGATGTCTACACCACCGGCGCTACCGTGCGCTCGGTCGCCAAGGCGCTGAAGAAGGGCGGCGCCGGAGCGGTCGATGTGCTGACCTTTGCGCGTGTCCTGCCGGGGGACTTTCGGGCCGACGAGTCCGCGACTATATAAGGTCAAAGAAAGGCACGGACCGATGCTCGATGTGACGATTTACACCCGTATGATGTGCGGCTATTGCGCAGCGGCCAAGCGGTTGCTCGACCGCAAGGGCGTCGCCTACACCGAGCATGACGCTTCGTTTTCGCCGGAATTGCGCCAGGAAATGATTTCGCGGGCGCATGGCCGCTCGACCTTTCCGCAGATTTTCATCGGCGACACGCATGTCGGCGGCTCCGACGACCTCCACGAGTTGGAGGCACGGGGGCAGCTGGATAGGCTGCTTGCCAACGGCTCGACGACAAAGAGCGGTTCGTAGCGCCGCTCTATGTCTTTGTTTTTACGCAATTCCGGACGGAAAACCGTTACACACTTTTCCTGGAATTGCTCAAAGAGGACGTGACGATGGGTATTTTCAAGGCGGCGGCGATTCAGATGCGTTCGGGCGAGAGCCCCGAGCGCAACGCGGTCGATCTCGAACGGCTGGTGCGCGAAGCGGCAGGCCTCGGTGCAACCTACATCCAGACCCCGGAAATGACCGGTGCGCTGATCCGCGACAAGGAAGCCAGGGCTGCTTCCTTCACCTTGGAAGACAAGGACATCGTCGTGGCGGCCGCGCGCAAGCTCGCCAGCGAACTCGGCGTCTTCCTGCACATCGGCTCGACCGCCATCCTGCGCACCGACGGCAAGCTCGCCAACCGGGCGCTGCTGTTTGGGCCGGACGGCGCCACCCTTGCCACCTACGACAAGATCCACATGTTCGATGTCGACCTCGACAATGGCGAGAGCTGGCGCGAATCCGCCGCCTATGAGCCGGGCACCGAGGCCGTCGTCACCGAGATCGACGGCGCTAGTCTCGGCTTTGCCGTCTGCTACGATCTACGCTTTCCACAGCTGTTCCGCGCCGAGGCGATGGCCGGCGCCGACCTCTTGTCGGTGCCTGCCGCCTTCACCCGCCAGACCGGCGAGGCGCACTGGCATGTGCTGCTGCGAGCCCGTGCCATCGAGAACGGCGCCTATGTGGTTGCTGCAGCACAAGGTGGCCTGCATGAGGATGGCCGCGAAACCTATGGCCATTCGCTGATCGTCGACCCATGGGGTCGAATTCTCGCCGAGGCCGACCATGACGATCCGGAGGTGATCATCGCCGAGATCGACACGGCGCAGTCGTCGGCCGCGCGTAAGAAAATCCCCAATCTCAAGAACGCGCGTGATTTTGCCGTCAATGCCGGCGCAGTGGAAGCGCCGCGGCTCAGGGGCGCGGCTTCGTGATCCGCTTTGCCCTGATCTGCGAGCACGAGCACGAATTCGAGGGCTGGTTTCGCAGCAATGACGATTTCGACACGCAGAAGAAGCGCGGCTTCGTCGATTGCCCGAGCTGCGGCTCGCACAAGGTGCAAAAGGCGCTGATGGCGCCAGCCGTCTCCACCGCGCGGAAGCAGGAAACAATTGCGCTGGCCATGGGCGAAACCCAGAAGCAGGCTTTGGCGCAACTGAAGGCGATGGCCGAGAAGGTGCGCGAGAATGCCGACTATGTCGGCGACAAGTTTGCCGAAGAAGCGCGCAAGATCCATTTCGGCGAGAGCGATGCGCGCGGCATCTATGGCGAGGCGACGTTGGACGAAGCCAAGAGCTTGGCCGAGGATGGCATCGATTTCATGCCGATCCCGAGTTTTCCCGAGGAGCGCAATTGAGCGATCAGCTGGCGCTATCGATCAATTTGCCAAGCAACTGAGCCAGTGCCCCCCGCTCCGTGCCGGTGAGCCCGGCGAGGATTTCATGCTCGTTGGCGACGTGGGCGGTCAGGGCTTCGTCGATCAAGGCCAGACCTTTTTCGGTCAGTTGCACGACAATGCCACGCCGGTCGTTGGGGTGCGGGCCGCGCAGGATCAGTCCGGCCTTCTCAAGCCGGTCGAGCCGGTTGGTCATGGCGCCGGAGGTCACCATCGTCGCCTCGTATAGAGCGGTCGGTGTCAGCGCGTAGGGCTGGCCGGAGCGGCGCAGCGTCGCCAGCACATCGAATTCGCCGGCCTGCAGTCCGAAACGGGCAAACAGCGGGGCGAGGCGCTCGCGGGCGATTAGCGACGAGGCTTCGTTCAGCCGCCCAAGCACCAGCATTGGCGACACCTCCAGGTCCGGCCGTTCCCGCTTCCATTGCTCCACCGCCTTTGCCGCGCGATCCATCTGTCTCACCGCTAAGTATCTTGACGTTAAGAATCTTTGTGGTATGCTACCTAAAGATACAGTTTCGACCCAGTGCCGCAAGTGAGTGACGGGACCATCCGATGAAATTTCTCTGGGAATCGGCGCTTGGCCTGCTGGTCGTCACCGGCGGCCTGCTCGGCCTGACCCTGCCGTTCGGCAAGCTGGCGACGGCTGTCGGCGTTCCGGCCATGGTCTGGGCCTTCGTCATCTCGTTCGGCGCCGGGGGCGTGCTGCTGTGCGCGTTGCTCGCGAACGGCGAGCGCATGCGGCTCACCTCGCACAGACTGCGCTATTTCTTCATCACCGCCGCCGTGTCCTACGCCGTGCCCAATCTGCTGATGTTTTCGGCTATCCCGCATCTCGGCGCCGGCTATACCGGCATCATGTTCACGCTGTCGCCGGTCATCACACTGGTGTTTTCGATCCTGCTCGGCGTTCGACGGCCAAATACGCTCGGCAGTATCGGTATCGCCGTCGGCTTCATCGGCGCCGTCATGGTGGCGGTGACGCGCGGCGAGGCCGGCCAGCCGGCCGATGTCTACTGGGTGCTGGCCGGACTTTTGATCCCGGTCAGCCTTGCCGCCGGCAATATCTATCGCACCGTCGACTGGCCCGAAGGCACCGGTCCGATCGAACTGGCCGTCGGCAGCCACCTGGCCTCGGCGACGCTGCTGCTGATCGGCATTCTCACGCTGTTCGGCCTCAGTGCCTTCGCCCCGCTCAGGGCCGTGCCGCTGGTTGTCGTGGCGCAAGTCGCTTCGGCCTCGGCGATGTTTGCCTTCTTCTTCCGGCTGCAGGCCGTGGGCGGTCCGGTCTATCTCAGCCAGATCGGCTATGTGGCGGCGGCCGTCGGCCTGTTTGCCGGAACCATCTTCCTCGGCGAGCACTACCAGTTGCTGACCTGGGCCGGCGCGGTGATCATCACCATCGGCGTGATCATCACCACCAAGGCGCAGAGCCAGAAGGCATAGGGTCTTTGGTTTACGCAATTCCCTAGGCAAAGCGCTATGCGCTTTTCCCGGGAAAACCGCTTCACACTTTGCTCGAACTGCTCAAGCTTAAATTTGGCTCGCGTCGAGGCGCTTCCGTAGCGCCGGCGGGGCGACGTTTCGCCAGGCCGTCCGAACGGCGCTGCGGAATGTCTGTTCGTCGCAGGCTTCGAGCATGATCGACGTCCATCCCTTTTGGCCCCAGCCGCCTGTCACGGGCCTGAAAACCGATGGCTCAGCCGCGGCCATCATCTCTTGCTGGTCCCGGTCGAGCTTGACGACAGCACGGTCGGCTTCGGGCAGCGAGACGAAGATACGGTTGCGGACGCGGAAGTCAGCCTTGCCGAAATGCGATTGCTCGACCGTTTCGGGAAGATCGAGCGCCAGCTCTCGGGCCCTCATAGTGTCCACGGCCGCCCCCTTTCGTTCAGACCGATCGTTTTTCCGCCAGCACCATATAGTTGACGTCCATGTCCTTGGAGCGTGCCCAGCGGTCGGCGAGAGGATTGTAGGTCACGCCGGTGCGGTCGATGATGGTCATGGCGGCGCTGCCAAGCGCCTTTTCAAGCTCTTCGGGCCGCACCAGCTTGCCGAACTGGTGGGTGCCGCGCGGCAGCCAGCGCAGCACATATTCGGCGCCGATGATGGCCAGGCCCAGTGCCTTCAGCGTGCGGTTGATGGTGGCCACGAACATGATGCCGCCGGGCTTGACCATCTCGCCGCACTTGCCGATGAACAGGTCGACATCGGCAACATGCTCGACGACTTCCATGTTGAGGACGACGTCGAATTTCTCGCCGGAATCGGCCAAATCCTCAGCGGTCGTAGCGCGATAATCCACCGTCACGCCGCCTTCGGCCGCGTGCAGCTTCGCCACCTCGATGTTGGTTGCCGAGGCGTCGGCGCCGACCACTTCGGCGCCAAGCCTTGCCATCGGCTCGCACAACAACCCACCGCCGCAGCCGATATCGAGGAAACGCAGGCCTTCGAACGGCCGCGCCGCCCGCGGATCGCGGCCGAAGCGCGCCGCCACCTGGTCCCGGATATAGGCAAGCCGGACCGGGTTGAATTTGTGCAGCGGACGGAATTTGCCGTTCGGGTTCCACCATTCGGCGGCAAGCGCGGAAAAGCGTTCCACTTCTCCGGCATCGATTGTCGATCGTCGGGCCTCTGGCATAGGGCGGGTCTCCTCGGACGCTAGGAAGTCGGGTGCCGGGGCAAGAAAGTCAAGGCCGGTTTTTGCGACTGCTGGCTAGTCGACCTATGGCCTCGAGATCACAATCGCCGCATGTTCCATCGCAACACTTGCGGGATCGATGGCCCGCATCGCTTCGCAATCGCCGATCTCGGCCATGATCCGGCCTGCGGCGGCGAGAGCCTGCTCGCGACTTCGCCAGCGCACCACATCGACCCATCCGCCATCGTCCCGCCGCGCCAGGCAGCGGTTTACGAAACCAGGTTGCCGCGCCAGCCAGTCGGCGACCAGGTCGTTGGCGGCGGCAAAGCCCGCTTCCGCTCCAGGCTTGAGGCGAAAGGTGACGATTTCCAGGGTCTCGGTCATTTTGCGTCCAGCACGTCGCGCAATTTCGCCGCCAGCTGCTCGATGGTGAAGGGCTTGGCCAGGAAATGCACGTCATGGTCGAGCACGCCATTGTGGACGACGGCGTTCCTGGTGAAGCCGGTGGTGAAGATCACCTTCAGCTTCGGCATGCGCGCCAGCGCCTCCTCCGCGAGCTTGCGGCCATTCATCACCGGCATGACGATATCGGTGAACATGAGCGCCACACCAGGGTTGTCGCCCAGCTTTTCCAGCGCTTCCTGGCCGCTTGCGGCATGAATGACGGTGTAGCCGAGTTCGCGCATGGCATCCGTGGTGGAAGCCCGCACGCGTGGATCGTCCTCCACGACAAGGATGGTTTCGGTGACCGGCACGGCAGGATTTCCGGCTCGTTCCGAAGATATGGCGGCCTCTTCCGGGCCGAAGAAGCGCGGCAGGTAGATCCTGATCGTGGTGCCTTGGCCGGGTTCCGAGTAAATCTTGACGTGTCCGCCGGACTGTTTGACGAAGCCGAACACTTGGCTCAGCCCGAGGCCGGTGCCCTTGTCGACCGGCTTGGTGGTGAAAAACGGCTCGAAAGCCCGCTCCATGACGTCCGCCGGCATGCCGGCGCCGGTGTCGCTGACCGCGATCATCACATACTGGCCGGCTTTGACCTCGGCATGGGTGGCGGCGTAGCCCTCGTCGAGGTGGCTGTTGGCGGTCTCGATGGTCATCTTGCCGTCCTCGCCCATGGCGTCGCGCGCATTGACCGCCAGGTTGAGAATGGCATTTTCGAGCTGGCTCGGATCGGCATGGGTCTTCCACAGGCCGCCAGCCAGCACGGTTTCGATGCGGATGGTTTCGCCGAGCGCCCGCCGAAGCAGGTCCGACATGCCGGCGACCAGACGATTGGCGTCTACAACCTGAGGCGCGAGCGGCTGCTGGCGCGAGAAGGCAAGCAGCCGTGACGTCAAGTTTGCGGCCCGGGTCGCCGCATCGGTCGCCGCTTCGATGAATTTCATGATGTCGTGCTCGCCCCGCGTCAGCTTGCGCTGGGCGAGGTTCATGGCGCTGATGATCACCGCCAGCATGTTGTTGAAATCGTGGGCGATACCGCCGGTCAGCTGGCCCACAGCCTCCATCTTCTGCATCTGGCGGATCTGCGATTCGGCCTTTTCACGCGTCTGGATTTCGTTGCCGAGCTCGATGTTCTTGCGCATCAGCTCTTCCTGGGCGATCGCCACTGCGCGGAACCGGCGGCGCGAAAGGCGAACCGTGTAGGCGCCAAGCAGGAAGATCGCCAGCAGCGCCGCTATCGAGCCGATTCGCAGCCAGTTTTCGACCCGGTCGGTATGAGCGTCGCGCGCGGCGATGGCTGCGCCGCCAATGCGCCGGATCGTGTCCATGCTGGCCCGGATCTGGTCCATGGCGGCCTTGCCTTGGCCGCTGCGGACCAGTTCCAGAGCTTTTGCCGCATCGCCGCGATCGTAGAGTGCAATCGTCTCAGCCAATTCGGCCTGGTTTTGTGAAAGCGCGTCCTTGACGTGGTTGATCTGCTGCACGAGTTCGTCGTCCGGCGCGGTCATGCCGTCGATGCGGGCAAGCTGGCCCGGAATGGCGTCGACCGCCTGCCGATAAGGCTGGAGGTAGGATTTCTCGCCGGTCAGGAGATAGCCGCGCTGGCTGGTCTCGGCCTCCTGAGCCATCGCAAGCAAACCGGAAAGCAATTCCTGATACTCGACCGCCTCGCGCGCGGCCTCACGATTGGCTCTCTGGGTCTCGACCAGCACGGCGCGTGTGCCGACGATCAACGCCAGCACGGCGAAGCCGATGAACAGCGGCAGCGATTGCCACCGCATGGCGCGTCGAAGGCGAACAATCATTCGATATGCCGGACCAAAAGGAGTTTCCCGCGGGCAGCATTTGGTAAGCGGCGGCGGGGCCGAACGCAATATGCCGCGATCCTGAAGCCGGCATCCGCCGCCAGCCTTGCGAAACCGTGATCATTTGGCTAAGGAGGCGCGCATTCAGCGGCCGGCTTCTGTCGAGCGCTTACTTCCCCTTTCGGTCCTGGGCCGGCTTCAGTCAAAGGCATTTCGCTTCCATGGCGCGCATCGTGATGAAATTCGGCGGAACCTCCGTCGCCGACATCGCCCGCATCCGCAATGTGGCGCGTCACGTCAAACGCGAGGTCGATGCCGGCCATGAGGTCGCTGTCGTGGTTTCGGCGATGGCGGGCAAGACCAACGAACTGGTTGGCTGGACGCGCGAAGCCTCGCCCATGCACGACGCGCGCGAGTATGACGCCGTGGTCGCCTCGGGCGAGCAGGTGACTGCCGGCCTGCTGGCGATCACACTGCAGAATATGGGCGTCCATGCCCGCTCCTGGCAGGGCTGGCAGATCCCGATCAAGACCGACAACGCGCATGGCGCGGCGCGCATCCTCGACATTGACGGCGCGTTCCTGATCAAGCGCTTCGGCGAGGGCCAGGTGGCTGTCGTCGCCGGCTTCCAGGGCATCGGCCCGGACAACCGCATCGCCACGCTCGGCCGCGGCGGCTCCGACACAAGCGCGGTGGCCATTGCCGCGGCGGTCAAGGCCGACCGTTGCGACATCTACACCGATGTCGACGGCGTCTACACCACCGATCCGCGCATCGAGCCGAAGGCGCGGCGGCTCAACAAGATTTCGTTCGAGGAAATGCTCGAAATGGCGTCGCTCGGCGCCAAGGTCTTGCAGGTGCGCTCGGTCGAGCTTGCCATGGTGCACAGGGTGCGTACGTTCGTGCGGTCGTCCTTCGACGACCCCGATGCGCCCGGAATGGGGGATTTGCTCAATCCTCCGGGAACGCTCATTTGCGACGAGGAAGAGATCGTGGAACAGCAGGTCGTCACCGGAATTGCCTACGCCAAGGACGAAGCGCAGATTTCTCTGCGTCGCGTCGGCGACCGCCCGGGCGTTGCCGCCGGCATTTTCGGCCCGCTGGCCGAGGCCAACATCAATGTCGACATGATCGTCCAGAACATCTCAGAGGACGGCAAGTTCACCGACATGACCTTCACCGTGCCGTCCGGCGACGTGGACAAGGCGTTGGCCGTGCTGGAGCGTCTGAAGGCTTCGATCGGCTATGACGTGGTGCAGTCGGAAGCCGGCATGTCGAAGGTTTCGGTCATCGGCATCGGCATGCGCAGCCATGCCGGTGTGGCCGCCACCGCTTTCAAGGCGCTGGCCGACAAGGCGATCAACATCCGCGCCATCACCACCTCCGAGATCAAGATTTCGATACTGATCGACGGTCCCTACACGGAACTCGCGGTTCGTACTTTGCATTCCGTGTACGGTCTGGATAAGCAGTAGCGAGAGCGATTTGAGTTGTTGCGTGTGCGCCGGTCGCAGTGGAAACTGCGGCGGGCAAAATGCCCATTGGAGAAGAAGCCGCGATGCGTGATACGGCCAGTGGCCCGCGCGTTCTGCTGAAACGGCTCCGCGAGCTCATGCAGGAGCCGCTGGAGCCGCAGGAGCGGCTCGACCGGATCGTGCGCGACATCGCCTCCAACATGGTCGCCGAGGTCTGCTCGCTCTATGTGCTGCGCGCCGATTCGGTGCTCGAACTCTATGCCACCGAAGGTCTGAACCCGAACGCCGTCCATTTGGCGCAACTGCGGCTGGGGCAGGGCCTCGTCGGCACCATTGCCGCCAGCGCGCGGCCGCTCAACCTCTCCAATGCGCAGGAACATCCGGCCTTCGCCTACCTGCCGGAGACGGGCGAAGAGATCTACAATTCCTTCCTCGGCGTGCCCGTACTCAGGGCAGGGCGCACGCTGGGCGTGCTGGTGGTGCAGAACAAGACCATGCGCCACTACCGCGACGACGAGGTCGAGGCGCTGGAAACGACCGCCATGGTGATCGCCGAGATGATCGCCACCGGCGATCTCGCTCGCCTGACCCGGCCCGGCCTCGAACTCGATCTGCGCCGTCCCGTCAGCTTTACCGGCCTGTCCTTCAACGAGGGCGTCGGCCTCGGCCATGTCGTGCTGCATGAGCCACGCATCGTCGTCACCAATCTGTTCAACGAGGACAGTGAGGAAGAGGTGCGCCGGCTGGAGACGTCGCTCGGTTCGCTCAGGCTTTCCATCGACGACATGCTGGAGCGGCGCGATGTCGCCTTCGAGGGCGAACATCGCGAGGTGCTCGAAGCGTATCGCATGTTTGCCAACGACCGCGGCTGGGTGCGCCGGCTGGAAGAGGCGATCCGCAACGGCCTGACGGCGGAAGCGGCGGTGGAAAAGGTCCAAAGCGACATGCGCGCCCGCATGCTGCACATGACCGATCCTTATTTGCGCGAGAGGATGAGCGACTTCGACGATCTCGCCAACCGGCTGCTGCGCCAGCTGATGGGGCGCGGGCCTGACGACGTCGCGGCGTCACTGCCGAAGGATGCCATCCTGGTCGCGCGCTCGATGGGCGCGGCCGAACTGCTTGATTATCCCAGGGACAAGCTGCGCGGCGTGGTGCTGGAAGACGGCGCCGCCACCAGCCATGTCGTCATCGTAGCGCGCGCCATGGGCATTCCGGTCGCCGGCCAGATGAAGGGCGCCGTTTCCATGGCGGAAAACGGCGATGCCATCATCGTCGACGGCGAGGAAGGCACCATCCATCTGCGGCCGCAGCCCGACCTCGAAGCTGCCTATGCCGAAAAAGTGCGCTTCCGGGCGCGCCGGCAGGAAGTCTACCGGGAACTGCGCAAGAAGCCGTCGGTGACCAAGGACGGCGTCCAGGTCGACCTGCTGATGAATGCGGGCCTGGCCGTCGACCTGCCGCAGCTGGCCGAGGCGGGTGCGGCCGGCATCGGCCTGTTCCGCACCGAATTGCAGTTCATGGTCGCCTCGACCTTCCCGCGCGCCGAGGCGCAGGAGCGGCTCTACCGCGACGTGCTGGACGCGGCGCGTGGCAAGCCGGTCACCTTCCGCACCATCGACATCGGCGGCGACAAGGTGCTGCCCTACTTCAAGGGCGCTGTCCAGGAAGAAAACCCTGCGCTCGGCTGGCGCGCGATCCGGCTGACGCTCGACCGGCCGGGTCTGCTCAGGACCCAGATCCGCGCTCTGCTGAAGGCCTGCGGCGGGCGCGAACTGAAGCTGATGCTGCCGATGGTGACCGAGCTCGGCGAAATCGCCCAGGCGCGCGAGATCATCGACCGCGAAGTGCGGCATCTCTCCCGCTTTGCCCACCATCTGCCGACCAGCCTCAAGGTGGGCGCCATGCTGGAAGTGCCGTCGCTGCTGTTCCAGCTCGACGAGTTGATGAAGGCGGTCGATTTCGTCTCGGTCGGCTCCAACGACCTGTTCCAGTTCGTCATGGCGGTCGATCGGGGGAACACGCAGCTCTCCGACCGCTTCGACACGCTGTCGACGCCGTTCCTGCGGGTTCTGAAGCAGATCGCCGACGCCGGGGTTCGCAACCACACGCCGGTGACGCTGTGCGGCGAGCTTGCCGGAAAACCCATTTCCGCCATGGCGCTGATCGGCCTCGGCTACCGCTCGATCTCGATGTCTCCAGCCTCGATCGGCCCGGTCAAGGCGATGTTGACCGAACTGCCACTGGAGGAATTGGAGGCTTTCTTTGCCGACAATCTGATGGCGCCAGCTCAAGGGCTGCCGATGCGAGCGCTGCTGCAGGCCTTCGCCGACGACCGCTCCATCCCGCTATAGCATTAGCCATGGTCAATCTTCCCCGCGAGCGTATGGATCAGGTCGTCAAGCGTTTCGAGATGCTCGAAGCGCAGATGTCGGCCGGCCCGGCAGCCGATGCCTATGTGAAGATGGCTTCCGAATATGCCGAGCTGCAGGACATGGTGGCCAAGGTCAGGGAACTGCGCTCAGTCGAGCGCGAGCAAGCCGACCTCGAGGCGATGCTTGCCGACAAGGGCACCGACGCAGAGATGCGGGCCCTGGC
Source organism: Mesorhizobium sp. M0052 (assembly GCF_040323255.1). Classification (NCBI taxonomy): domain Bacteria; kingdom Pseudomonadati; phylum Pseudomonadota; class Alphaproteobacteria; order Hyphomicrobiales; family Phyllobacteriaceae; genus Mesorhizobium; species Mesorhizobium sp. M0052. The sequence continues at coordinate 153,323 of NZ_JAMYUS010000001.1, forward strand.
GGAGGCAGATCTGCCCGGCGTCGAAGCGCGTATCGAAGAGCTGCAGAAGGACATCCAGATCCTGCTGTTGCCCAAGGATGCGGCCGACGACAAGAACGCCATCCTTGAAATCCGCGCCGGCACCGGCGGCGACGAGGCGGCATTGTTTGCCGGCGACCTTTTTCGCATGTATGAGCGCTATGCCGCCGAACGCGGCTGGCGCTTCGAGACGGTGTCGGCCAGCGACGGCGATGCCGGCGGCTTCAAGGAAATCATCGCCACCATTTCCGGTAGGGGAGTCTTTGCCCATCTGAAATTTGAATCCGGCGTGCACCGCGTGCAGCGCGTGCCGGCGACCGAGGCCAGCGGGCGCATCCACACTTCGGCGGCGACGGTTGCCGTACTGCCGGAGGCCGAAGAGGTCGACATCGACATTCGCGCCGAAGACATCCGTATCGACACGATGCGCGCCTCGGGTTCGGGCGGCCAGCACGTCAACACCACCGATTCTGCGGTGCGCATCACCCATTTGCCGACCGGCATCATGGTGGTGCAGGCGGAGAAGTCGCAGCATCAGAACCGGGCGAAAGCCATGCAGATTCTGCGTGCGCGGCTTTACGACCTCGAGCGCAGCAAGGCGGACGAGGAGCGCTCGGAGTCACGCAAATCGCAGGTTGGTTCGGGCGACCGTTCGGAGCGCATCCGCACCTACAACTTCCCGCAGGGCCGCCTTACCGACCATCGTATCAACCTGACGCTCTACAAGCTCGACCGGGTGATGATGGGCGAGCTCGATGAGGTCATCAATGCGCTGATCGCCGACCATCAGTCGAAGCTGCTCGCCGATATCGGCTTCGATGGCTGACATGTTGCCCGGCGCGCTCGGGCCGTTGTTGCGGGTGGCGCGGGAGCGGCTTGCCGCGGCCGGCCTTTCCGACCCGGCGCTGGATGCCAGGCTTATCGTCGAGCATTTTTCCGGCACGGACCGTACGCAGGCGATCGCCGACCCGCAACGGACGGTCGATGCGGGTGCGGTTGCCGCAATCGGCGCTGCTCTGCAGCGCCGCATGGCCGGCGAACCGGTTCACCGCATCCTCGGGTTTCGCGAGTTTTACGGCCTGCGGCTGTCGCTGTCGCCGGAAACGCTGGAGCCGCGGCCGGACACCGAAACGCTGGTCGAGGCGATCCTGCCTTTTGCCGGCGCGACGGCCGAAAGGCTGGGGGAATGCCGTATCCTCGATCTCGGCACCGGTACCGGCGCGATTGCGCTGGCGCTGCTCAGCGCGGTTCCGGCCGCGACCGCCACCGGGGTCGATATTTCACAAGACGCGCTGGCAACCGCGATACGTAATGCCGAGCAACTCGGACTCGCCGGCCGGTTCGTGGGGCTGCATTCCGACTGGTTCGAAGAAGTTTCGGGCCGATACCATGTAATTGCCGCAAACCCTCCCTATATATCGTCTGGAGACATTGGAAATCTGCAGGACGAAGTCCGCGATTTCGATCCGCACAGAGCCCTTGATGGCGGTGTGGACGGTCTTGGCCCCTACAGGATCATCGCCGCCGAGGCGGCAAAGTTTCTGGAAGCAGAAGGCAAGATAGCGGTCGAGATCGGCCACTCGCAGCGCAATGAGGTCAGAGACATATTCGCGGCAGCCGGCTACAGGCTGGCCGGGGCATTCGTCGATCTTGGCGGAAACGACAGGGTTCTTATGTTTGAACAGGGAAAGCCTTGATGCAGTGCAAAAAAGCGCTTGGCAATGCCGGGGAATGCGGCTAGGGTCCGCCCTAACCGGATGAGACGAAGCAGGCAGTGCTCTTAGCGATTCGGTTTTCCTTGGAAATAGCTGCCTTCTTGCGCAAACGACGCCCAAGCTTCGTGCGGGAATCGTCCGGCAAGTGATGTAACCGGAACGGGATGACACGTGGCGCCAACGCAATTGATGCGGGCGAACGCCGGTGAAGAAACGAAACGGCTGGCTGCATGAGCGCCTCCGTTCGTGAAACGTTTTTCGAAAATTTCAAAATGAAGAGAGTCTTATGAGGCCACAACAGCAGAACAGGCGCATGCGCGGTCGCAACAACAATGGCGGCGGCGGTGGCAACAACAATAACAACAACAACAACCGCAAGGGCCCAAATCCCCTGACGCGCAACTACGAGAGCAACGGCCCGGACGTGAAAATCCGTGGATCGGCTCAGCAGATCGCCGAAAAATACGCCACTCTGGCCCGTGATGCGCAAAGCTCCGGCGACCGGGTTATGGCGGAAAATTACCTCCAGCACGCCGAGCACTACAACCGCATCATTGCCGCCGCACAGGCGCAGATGCCGATCCAGAATGCCCCGCAGAACCGCGACGAATTCGACGACGATGAAGATCGCGACGATTTTGACAATGCCGGCAGCGGCAATGGCGGCGAGACGCAAGCGCCGATGGCGAACCACGGCAACGGTCCGCAGCCGACGATTGAGGGCACGCCGGCCGAACTCGCATACGGCCAGGAAAACGGCCGCGAGAACAACAGTGGCCGTGACAATAATGGCCGTGACAATAATGGCCGCAACAACAACGGCCGCGACAACAATGGCCGCAACCGTGACCGCCGCCCCAATGGCGGCTATGGCCAGAACGACCAGCGTGGCGACTTTGCCCAGCGTGGCGAGCAGAACGGCCAGCGCGGCGACCAGCAGCGCTTCACCGAAACCCCGGCACAGGCGGAAACCGTTTCCGCGGTTGAGCCCGAAGCCGAGAGCGGTTTCTCCGAGTCGGCGCCGCTGTACGAAAACCTGTCGCCGGCGGCTCTTGCCGCCCGGGCCGAACTCAATGAGGCAGCCGCCGAGAGCGGCGCTGCCCGTCGCCCGCGACGTCCGCGCCGCCCGCGCAACAATGCCGATCAGGTCGGTGACGAACAGTCTGGTGGTGGCCAGGTGGTGGATGGCGCCGGCGAGACCGCTGCCGCTGTTGACGTGGTTGATGCGGCGCCGGCCGAAAGCCCTGCCGGCGACCCGTTCGCCGTCGACGCCAACAACTGACCCACAAGACATAAGTCGATGAAACGGCGGAGAGAAATCTCCGCCGTTTTCGTTTGCTCGGCCATGCAATATCATCAGCCGGACGTCTTGAGCGGCAATGGCTTGCGCCCCATATCTGGCGTGAACTGGACCCGGCTCGGATGAGCGGGCCCGTCACCGCAATCTGATCCGGTGCCGCAAAGCGGGCCGGTGATGGAAGGAGACAGATATGAACCTCGAGAAATACTCCGAGCGCGTCCGCGGATTCATTCAGTCCGCCCAGACCATGGCGCTCTCGCGCAATCACCAGCAATTCACTCCCGAACATATGCTGAAGGTCCTCGTCGATGACGACGAGGGGCTGGCCGCCTCGCTGATCGAGCGCGCCGGCGGCAACGTGCGCGACGTCAAGCTTGGCGTCGAGACCGCCCTTGAGGCCATGCCGAAGGTGGAAGGCGGCAACGGCCAGCTTTATCTGGCGCAGCCGCTGGCCAAGGTGTTTTCGACCGCCGAGGAATTGGCCAAGAAAGCCGGCGACAGTTTTGTCACGGTCGAGCGACTGCTGCAGGCGCTGGCGATGGAGAAGTCGGCCAAGACGGCCGATATCCTGTCCAAGGCCGGCGTCACAGCGCAGGCGCTGAACCAGGTGATCAACGACGTCCGCAAGGGCCGTACCGCCGATTCGGCGAGCGCCGAGCAGGGCTATGACGCGCTGAAGAAATACGCGCGCGACCTCACCGCCGATGCCCGCGCCGGCAAGCTCGACCCTGTGATTGGCCGTGACGACGAGATCCGCCGCACCATCCAGGTGCTGTCGCGGCGTACCAAGAACAACCCGGTGCTGATCGGCGAGCCGGGCGTCGGCAAAACGGCGATCGCCGAAGGCCTGGCGCTGCGCATCGTCAATGGCGACGTGCCCGAATCGCTGAAGGACAAGCAGTTGATGGCGCTCGACATGGGCGCGCTGATTGCCGGCGCCAAATATCGCGGCGAGTTCGAGGAGCGGCTGAAGGCCGTGCTCAACGAAGTCACCTCGGCGGCCGGCGGCATCATCCTGTTCATCGACGAGATGCACACGCTGGTCGGCGCCGGCAAGGCCGATGGCGCCATGGACGCTTCGAACCTGTTGAAGCCGGCGCTGGCGCGCGGCGAACTGCACTGCGTCGGCGCGACCACGCTCGATGAATACAGGAAGCATGTCGAGAAGGACGCGGCCCTTGCCCGCCGGTTCCAGCCGGTCTTCGTCAACGAGCCGTCGGTGGAAGATACCGTGTCGATCCTACGTGGCCTGAAGGAGAAGTACGAGCAGCACCACAAGGTGCGCATATCGGATTCGGCGCTGGTCGCGGCGGCGACCTTGTCCAACCGCTACATCGCCGACCGTTTCCTGCCGGACAAGGCGATCGACCTTGTCGACGAAGCCGCGTCGCGGCTGAGGATGCAGGTCGATTCCAAGCCCGAGGCGCTGGACGAGATCGATCGCCGCATCATGCAGCTCAAGATCGAGCGCGAGGCACTGAAGGTCGAGAAGGACGAGGCGTCAAAGGACCGGCTCGCGCGTCTCGAAAAGGAACTCGTCGGCCTCGAGGAGGAATCGACCGAGATCACCGCCAAATGGCAGTCGGAGAAGCAGAAGCTTGGCCTCGCCGCTGACCTCAAGAAGCAGCTCGACGCGGCCCGCAACGACCTCGCCATTGCCCAGCGCAAGGGTGAATTCCAGCGCGCCGGCGAGCTTGCCTATGGCAAGATCCCGGAACTGGAAAAGAAGCTGAAGGAAGCCGAAGCCCAGGACGGCAAGGCCGGCATGGTCGAAGAGGTGGTCACGCCCGACCACGTCGCCCATATCGTGTCGCGTTGGACCGGCATTCCAGTCGACAAGATGCTGCAGGGCGAGCGCGACAAGCTGCTGCGCATGGAAGACGAGATCGGCAAGCGAGTCGTCGGCCAGGGCGAAGCGGTACAGGCGGTGTCCAAGGCCGTGCGTCGTGCCCGGGCCGGGCTGCAGGATCCGAACCGGCCGATCGGCTCGTTCATGTTCCTCGGACCGACCGGCGTCGGCAAGACCGAACTGACCAAGGCGCTGGCCAATTTCCTGTTCGACGACGAGAGCGCTATGGTGCGCATCGACATGTCGGAATACATGGAGAAGCACTCGGTCGCCCGGCTGATCGGAGCGCCTCCCGGTTATGTCGGCTATGAGGAAGGCGGTGCGCTGACCGAAGCGGTGCGGCGCCGGCCCTATCAGGTCGTGCTGTTCGACGAGATCGAGAAGGCGCATCCGGATGTCTTCAACGTGCTGTTGCAGGTGCTCGACGACGGGCGGCTGACCGACGGGCAGGGCCGCACGGTCGACTTCCGCAACACGCTGATCGTCATGACGTCGAACCTCGGCGCCGAATATCTGGTCAATCTCAGCGAAGAGCAGGACGTCGATGCCGTGCGCGACGAGGTTATGAGCGTGGTGAGAGCCTCGTTCAGGCCGGAGTTCCTCAACCGCGTCGACGAGGTGATCCTGTTCCACCGGCTGCGCCGGCAGGATATGGGCCGCATCGTCGAGATCCAGCTCAAGCGGCTGGAAAGCCTGCTAGCCGACCGCAAGATCACACTGTCGCTCGACCAGGATTCGATCGACTGGCTGGCGGCGAAGGGCTACGACCCGGCCTATGGCGCACGGCCGCTGAAGCGGGTGATGCAGAAGGACCTGCAAGATCCGCTGGCGGAAAAAATCCTGCTTGGCGAGATACTCGACGGCTCGACCGTCAAGGTCACCGCCGGCTCCGACCGGTTGAATTTCCGGTCCAGGCCCACTGTGGTGCCGACCGACGCGGCAGCCTGATCCAACGCCGCGCGTCCGACCGGACGCGCGGCATTTTCTTATGAAACAACAATCCTTTGACGGGGGTGCAGATGACGCTGGACGACTACAACAGCTTCTGCGCCTCGCTGCCGCAGACGACGCACGTCGTGCAGTGGGGCGGGGCCGATGTCTGGAAAGTCGGTGGCAAGGTCTTCACCATCGCCGGCCATGACCGGGAGGGTGGCGTCTTCGTCACCTTCAAATGCTCTGAAATGGCTTATGACGTGCTGAAGGATCAGCCCGGCTGCCGGCCGGCGCCCTATCTCGCCTCGCGCGGCATGAAATGGATCCAGCGTCAGACAAGCCAGAGCATGGATGATGATGCGCTGAAGGACTATCTCGGCGAAAGCCACCGCCTCGTCGTCCTCAAGCTGACGAAGCAGACGCGCAAGGAATTGGGCCTGTAGCAACCAGTAATCCGCCATCTTCATGCCCGGTTCATGTTGGAAAGCTTATGTTGTGGTTTGCTGGCGAAGGGGTTTGCCTGCAGGCTTTTGACGATCAGGGCGTTCCTTGCGCATCCAAACGGTGGCGAGAACGTTCTGGTGGGAACACTGCCGGGCGGCGGCAATTACGCATGACCCCGAAAATCGAAATTCGATTTTCGGAAAGGATCATGCGCAGACATGAAGTGTTACAGCGTCCTTTGCGCGTCCAAACGGACGCGCGGCGCTGTAAGTACCGGAGAGTTTGACCACCATGTTCCGCACGATCCTTGCCTTTTCGGTGCTCGCCGCCGGGCTGCTCACGTCCAGCGCCATGGCATCGCCGACTGTGGACAACGCACTGCCGGCCGTCCGCGCCGCCGATAGCGGCGGCATTGTGCTTGCCCAGGACGGCAATCTCGACATCTATTACGACGCCAGGGGCAACCGCGTCATCGTCGATGCCGAGACCGGCAAGGTCATCGCCATCCAGCCGCCGCAGACCAGGCTCGACCGCCGCGCGCTGCGCCGGGAAATGCGGGCACGTGAGCTTGGACGCGCACCGGTCGAAGACGACGACCGCTACTATCTCGACGATCCCGAAGACATGGCGCGTTTCCGCCGCAGGCAACTGGACGATCAGGGACGAATCCCCGGCCCGCCGGTTGATGAATACGATCCTGAAAGCGACAGATTCCTGGGGGCCGCTCCGCAGGATGATGCCAATGACAGCGACACCTATCCGGAAGCGCCGAAATCCGCTGAACCGCGGCCCGTCAAGCGCCAGCCGCTGAACGAAGCCTCTATCGATCCCGCCGAACCGGCGGCGCCCGCCGACCAGGCCGCGCTGCCGCCGAAAGCCGGTGGCAAGACCGTGGTCGATCCCTCGCTTTCACTCGGCGCACGCCAGGATGTAGCCGCCTTGCAGGTGCTGCTCGACCGCGCCGGCGCTTCACCCGGCGTCGTCGACGGGCGCTTCGGCTCCAATGTCGACAAGGCGCTTGCCTCCTATAACCAGATCACCGGCAGCAATCTGCGCTCGACCGACGCGGTCGGCATCCAGGCTGCGCTGGCGCAAACCGGTGGCGATGCTTTCGCCAATTATACGATCACGCCCGAAGACGCGGCGGGGCCTTATGTCGCCTCGATACCGGAAGATTACAGCCAGAAGGCGCAACTCGACCGCATGGCTTACACCTCCGTCACCGAAGCCTTGGCCGAACGCTTCCACATGGATGAGAACTACCTGAAGGGGCTCAATCCCGAGGCAGACTTCAGCCGTCCCGGCACCATCATCAAGGTCGCCAATTTCGGCAGGCTGGTGGCGACGCCGGTCGCTCGCATCGTCGCCGACAAGGACAAGAAGCAGGTGTTCGCCTATGACGCCGGTGGCAAGCTGGTCGCGGCCTATCCGGCCACCATCGGTTCAGCCGACACGCCCTCGCCGACCGGCACCCATACGGTGTCGCGCGTCGCGCTCGATCCGAACTACACCTACAACCCCAGCATCAATTTCAAGCAGGGCCAGAACGACAAGATCCTGACCATCCCGCCGGGTCCGAACGGCCCGGTCGGCTCGGTGTGGATCGCGCTGGACAAGCCGACCTATGGCATTCACGGCACGCCCGATCCCTCCAAGATCGGCAAGACCGAAAGCCATGGCTGCGTGCGCCTGACAAATTGGGATGCGCGTGAACTGGCCAAGCTGGTGTCGCCGGGCGTCACCGTCGAGTTCGTCGGCGGTCCCTCGGCCGATGATGTTGCGGAGCAAGTGAGCGCTCCAGCGCAGTGATATCGGCCTGCCCACAAGGCAGGCCGATCCAAAGCTGGATTCATGAGCGCAGGGTGCTGGCTGGTTGTTGCCGGCCCGCAACAAGTCTAAGCAGACGCTCATGAAGTCTCCGAGCGAAGCCGCAGCCGTTCCCCTGACCAGGTCGCTTTCCAACGGTACATTTTGCCCGCAGTCGCAGCGCAAGTTCGTGCTGGTAGCGGCGATCCTGGCGTCAGCGCTCGGCTTCATCGACGGGTCGATCCTGGCCATTGCCATGCCGGCAATGCGCGTCGACCTAGGCGCCAGCCTGGCCGAGGTCCAGTGGATTTCCAACGCCTATGCGCTGACGCTGTCGGCGCTGATTCTGGCCGGCGGCGCCGCCGGCGACCGGTTTGGCCTCAGGCGCGCCTTCGTTGCCGGCATTGCGCTGTTCATCGTCGCTTCGCTGGCCTGCGCGGTGGCGCCGAATGCGCTGGTGCTCATCGCCTTTCGCGCCATTCAGGGCATTGGTGCGGCGATCATGGTGCCGGGCAGCCTCGCCATCATCGCCAAGGGCTATCCGAAGAAGGAGCGCGGCCGGGCGATCGGCATCTGGGCCGCCGCCTCGGCGCTGACGACGGCGCTCGGTCCGGTGCTCGGCGGCTTCGTCCTGTCGGCCTTTGGCGGCGGTATCTGGCGGGCGATCTTCGCCGTCAACCTGCCGCTCGGGCTGATCTCGATCTATCTCCTGCTGGCCAAGATTCCCGCCGACGCGCCGACGGAGAAGCGAAGCCTCGATCTCGGCGGCGCCGCTCTCGCCACGCTTGCCTTCGGGGCGCTTGCCTACGGACTGACCTCGATGAGCGCCGAAGGCAGCGGGCTGATGTCGGGGCCGAGCATCGCCGCAGGCGCCGTGCTGCTTATCATCTTCATCGTCTTCGAGCTTCGGCAGCGCGAGCCGATGATCGATCTCAAGCTGTTTCGGATCGGCGCCTTTGCCGGCGCCAACCTCGCCACCTTCTTCCTGTATTTCGCCCTGTCGGCCAATCTGTTCTACCTGCCGATGCTGTTGATCGCCGGATGGGGGCTGAGCACCAAAGAGGTCGGTTTCATCTTCCTGCCGCTGTCGGCGTCGATCGCGCTGCTGTCGGGTCTCGTCGGCCAGTGGTCGGATCGCATCGGTCCGCGTTTTCCGATCGCCAGCGGCTGCCTGGTAGTTGCCATCGCCTTTGCCGGGCTGGCTTTGCTCACTCATGCCGGCATGCACAATTTCTGGACCGGTATCTTTCCGCTGATGGCCGTGATGGGGCTCGGCATGGCGCTGGTGGTGTCGCCGCTGTCGACGGCGGTCATGACCGCGGTCGAGGACAAGGATACCGGCGCCGCTTCCGGCATCAACAATGCGGTTTCGCGCATTGGCGGGCTGATTGCTGTGGCGGCGATGGGCTCGCTCGCGGCCTGGGTCTATTCGACGATGCTCGATACCAGCGTCAGGCCGGGCATTCCGGGATTCGGCGAACCGGCATTGGCCGGCCTGGCGCCAGACCTTGATGCAACACGGCTCGCCGCCAGCGATGCGGCGTTCGCGGCCGTGTCGACAGTGACGGCCGTGCTTTGCCTCCTTGCCGCTATTATCGCCTGGGCCACCGTTTCGGGGCAAAAGCTGCCTTGGTCACGAGCCGAAGAGGAGCAGTCGACCTGATTCGGAGCCGACCCGATTCGGAATGCTCTGATGGGGCGATTATGATTCGCCGGCGTCGAGTGTGACGGCTTAAAGCGCGTCGCGCTGAAACGGATTCATACGACGCGCTTTAAGTCTTTGTTTTGACGCATGTCCTTGTCCCAGAGCCGCGGCACACTTCTGGGCGACATGCATTAGCCTTCGATCTTGGCGCTCGCGACCTTCAGCGGATTGCTGTCTTCCTGCTTGAGCAGTTCATCGATGCGCTCGCGCTCGCGCTTGAAAGCGACCAGGTCGTCGCCCTTCAGCACCTTGCCGACCGGCAGGCGCACGCGCATCGGGTCGACCTTGGTGCCGTTGACGATCAGCTCGTAGTGAAGATGCGGACCGGTGGAGAGGCCGGTCTGACCGAGGAAGCCGATGGTCTGGCCCTGGCGGACATGAACGCCCGGTTCGATGCCTTTGGCAAAGGCGCTCTGGTGATTGTAGGAGGTCTCGTAGCCATTGGCATGGCGAATGATGATCTGCTTGCCGTAACCGCCGGCCCAGCCGGCCTTTTCGATGGTGCCGTTGCCGGCGGCGATAATCGGCGTTCCGATCGGCGCCGCCCAGTCGACGCCGGTATGCATGCGGACATAACCGAGGATCGGATGTCGGCGGGCGCCGAAGCCGGAGCGGAATTTCCCGGCGGGCAGGGGGTTGCGCAACAGGAACTGCTCGGCGCTCGATCCGTCCTCGTCGAAATAGTCGGTCGAGCCGTCCTGCATCTGGAATCGGTAGAAATTGCGCGTCTGGCCGCCGAAGGTCGACGAGACATAGAGCAGTTCCGATTCGTCGGAGGCCTGGTCGTCGCCGTCCGGCTGCGAGAACAGCACGTCGATGCGGTCCGATGGATTGAGCCTGGACTGGAAGTCGACGCCGGAGGCCAGGAGCTTGACCAGTTGCTGGGTCAGCTTCTTCGACATGCCGTAGGAATAGGCGGCGCGGTAGATGCCGTCATAGACGTTCGGCAGATTGCCGCGCACCACCACCGGCGCCGACGAATCATCGAACGCGGTCAGCAATTCGGGGTTCGGCTCCGGTTCCTGCGCCGGCACATACTGGCCGCGGTCGTCGAGCGCGATGGTGACGATGTGCGTTGTCTTGTCATAGACGCTGGTGCGAACGACCTTGGCGGCGTCGCCATGTACCTCGAGCCCGACGCGCAGCACGGTTCCGGTCTTCAGCGCCGGTGCGTTGAGCAGCTTGCCGATCGCCTCCGCCATGCCGGTGGCGTCATCGCCCGTATAGCCCGAATCAGCGAAAGCCTCGGCAATGTCGCGGTCCCTGGTGAAGGGAATGATTTCCTCGGCGAAAGCCGGGGTCTGGTCGTCGAGCGCGACGCGCGGCGCCACCGAGACATTTTCCGGCACGATCTTGACGTCGTAGGAGCCGGCCATCGATTCGGCGAAGGCATCGCCGAATCGCTGCGGGTCGACATAATGCAGGGAGGCGACCTGCACGGCGCCGTCGCTGAGGTCGGTGCCGGCTTCGCGCACCACTTTTTCAACCTCGTCGGCGGACAGGTCGCTTTTTTCGTCGAAGGAGGCCGTCTCAACCGGGAAATCGACCGTCTTGAGGCTCATCTCGCTTTCGACCTTGGCGCCGTAGATCTGGCCGCCAACTGCGGAGGCCGTCGCCGGCTGCGCCGGCGTCGAGTCGCCATCGTCGCCGAACACCTGCATCGGGTCGAAAGGCGGATAGGCGCGGTTGGTGGTGTGGCCGGCTGCCAGCGCCATCTTGATCTGCACGAACGGCATGGTGTGGATAACGTCGCGGTCGCCGACCTTGGTCACCATCGACACTTCCATGCGCCGGCGGTCCTTGGCCTTGGCGATCTGGCGCGGCGCCACCAGCCTGGTGGTCTTGGCGACCTCGCCGGAATCGCCGCCGCTTTCGAGCTGGGCCAGTTCGGCGATTTCGGGCGGGGTT
>NZ_JAMYUS010000001.1:170000-172500 GCF_040323255.1 Mesorhizobium sp. M0052
ATAAACCGTACCCGAAACCGACACTGGTGGTCAGGTAGAGTATACCAAGGCGCTTGAGAGAACTATGCTGAAGGAACTCGGCAAATTGCACGCGTAACTTCGGAAGAAGCGTGACCCTTTTCTACGCAAGTAGAGGAGGGTGGCACAGACCAGGGGGTAGCGACTGTTTATCAAAAACACAGGGCTCTGCGAAGTCGCAAGACGACGTATAGGGTCTGACGCCTGCCCGGTGCTGGAAGGTTAAGAGGAGGGGTGCAAGCTCTGAATCGAAGCCCCAGTAAACGGCGGCCGTAACTATAACGGTCCTAAGGTAGCGAAATTCCTTGTCGGGTAAGTTCCGACCTGCACGAATGGCGTAACGACTTCCCCGCTGTCTCCAGCATAGACTCAGTGAAATTGAATTCCCCGTGAAGATGCGGGGTTCCTGCGGTTAGACGGAAAGACCCCGTGCACCTTTACTATAGCTTTACATTGGCATTCGTAGTGGCATGTGTAGGATAGGTGGTAGGCTTTGAAACCTGGGCGCCAGCTCAGGTGGAGCCACCCTTGAAATACCACCCTTATTACTATGGATGTCTAACCGCGGCCCGTTATCCGGGTCCGGGACAATGTATGGTGGGTAGTTTGACTGGGGCGGTCGCCTCCTAAAGAGTAACGGAGGCGCGCGATGGTGGGCTCAGAACGGTCGGAAATCGTTCGCTGAGTGCAATGGCATAAGCCTGCCTGACTGCGAGACTGACAAGTCGAGCAGAGACGAAAGTCGGTCATAGTGATCCGGTGGTCCCGCGTGGAAGGGCCATCGCTCAACGGATAAAAGGTACGCCGGGGATAACAGGCTGATGACCCCCAAGAGTCCATATCGACGGGGTTGTTTGGCACCTCGATGTCGACTCATCGCATCCTGGGGCTGGAGCAGGTCCCAAGGGTATGGCTGTTCGCCATTTAAAGCGGTACGTGAGTTGGGTTCAGAACGTCGTGAGACAGTTCGGTCCCTATCTGCCGTGGGTGTAGGAATATTGAAAGGATCTGTCCCTAGTACGAGAGGACCGGGATGGACGGATCTCTGGTGGACCTGTTGTGGCGCCAGCCGCATAGCAGGGTAGCTATATCCGGACGGGATAACCGCTGAAGGCATCTAAGCGGGAAACCCACCTTAAAACGAGTATTCCCTGAGAACCGTGGAAGACGACCACGTTGATAGGCCGGGTGTGGAAGAGCGGCAACGCTTGAAGCTTACCGGTACTAATAGTTCGATCGGCTTGATCGTTCTCATTCCTTATGCTCATCGTGAACACGATGATCTGACCAGCGCTCACGCATGAGCGGCCCTTACAGGGCCTATGCTCCGCGAGGGCGCCGGAAAACCGGCGACGCGCAGTCGCGCTTGCGGGCTTGCGCCCGAAAGCAAAACACAAACGTCGCCTTGGCACGAAAAAACAGCTTCTCGATATAACGTGCGTTTTGCCGACCTGGTGGTTATGGCGGAGCGGCTGCACCCGATCCCATTCCGAACTCGGCCGTGAAACGCTCCAGCGCTGATGGTACTTCGTCTCAAGACGCGGGAGAGTAGGTCGCTGCCAGGTCTGCAAAACGCACGTTGAACTCTCATCCGCAAACCGGATGAAACTGAAATCTTCTCTCTACGAAAAGGCCCGCCAAGGGATCACGGGCCGCGCAAGCGGCCCTTTCATTTGGTCAGCCATATACCTATCTGTAAGCCATCCTGTTCATAGGCCCAGGCTTACGTCCAGATAAGCAAGCAAACGCTTGCTTCAGATCCGGAGCAGGCAAGAGCTTGCCCTGGAGAGTCCGGAGCAAGCAAGAGCTTGCCCTGGAGAGTCCGGAGCAAGCAAGAGCTTGCCCTGGAGGTGACGCGGGGTGGAGCAGCCCGGTAGCTCGTCAGGCTCATAACCTGAAGGTCACAGGTTCAAATCCTGTCCCCGCAACCAACAAAAAAAGCCCGCTTCACGCGGGCTTTTTGCGTTCGGACCGTGATCGATGGCGATTTTAACCTGCACCAGGGGTCGGAAGCAGGCGAAGCCGACGCCGTGGGACAGAAAGGCCAAATCATGACCCCCAACCGCCCGTAGCTCGCAAGCCTTTTTGTATTCGGCACCTTTGCCCACGCGAAGCCGGTTGACTCCCGCCTCTGTCAGCGCGGCAACCGCCACGCGCCCGCGCGATCGTGACTGGGCGCTTTGGATACTGCAGAACCAGGCGACGAACCATTCTCTCGCCATCAGATCTTGGAAAACGAACCGTGATCGTGCGCTTCCAATCATTGCTATTATTGCTACCGGGCTTGATCGGCGCCATAATCTTCCAGGAGGTTGCCGTGCCCGACTACGCTCTGAACGAACCACTATGAGAGCTTCATCAGGAAGCAGCTCGAATCAGGCCGCTACAACAATGCCTGAGATGTTCGCGCCGGCCTACGTATGCTCGAGGATTTCGAGGCGGAGCAGGAGAGATGGCTGCGCGAGGAGGTTCCGGCGCGCCT